>NZ_PTSR01000089.1:0-1400 GCF_002965345.1 Escherichia sp. MOD1-EC5950 | reverse complement strand
ACAGAAACGAAAGGCCGGGGTTATAGCAGAAGCTAATCCTGAGTAAAACGGTGGATCAATATTGGGCCGTTGGTGGAGATATAAGTGGATCACTTTTCATCCGTCGTTGACACCTGGAGACTAAACTTCCTGAGAAAGAGGTAAACAGGGTGACTAAAAATACTCGTTTTTCCCCCGAAGTCCGTCAACGGGCAGTTCGTATGGTTCCGGAAAGTCAGGGCGAATATGACTCACAATGGGCGGCAATTTGTTCCATTGCTCCAAAGATTGGCTGTACGCCAGAGACTCTGCGCGTCTGGGTTCGCCAGCATGAGCGGGATACCGGGGGCGGTGATGGTGGGCTCACCACCGCTGAACGTCAGCGTCTGAAAGAGCTGGAGCGTGAAAATCGTGAACTGCGCCGCAGTAACGATATCCTTCGCCAGGCTTCCGCTTATTTTGCGAAGGCGGAGTTCGACCGCCTCTGGAAAAAATGATGCCACTGCTGGATAAGCTGCGTGAGCAGTACGGGGTCGGACCGGTATGCAGCGAACTGCATATTGCCCCGTCAACGTATTACCACTGTCAGCAACAGCGACATCATCCGGATAAACGCAGTGCCCGTGCGCAGCGCGATGACTGGCTGAAGAAAGAGATACTGCGCGTATACGATGAAAATCATCAGGTGTACGGTGTGCGTAAAGTCTGGCGTCAGTTGTTACGGGAAGGTATCAGGGTGGCCAGATGCACTGTGGCACGTCTCATGGCGGTTATGGGACTTGCCGGTGTTCTCCGGGGTAAAAAGGTCCGTACGACCATCAGCCGGAAAGCCGTTGCCGCAGGCGACCGCGTAAACCGTCAGTTCGTGGCAGAACGTCCTGACCAGCTGTGGGTAGCTGATTTTACTTACGTCAGCACATGGCAGGGCTTCGTCTATGTGGCGTTCATCATTGATGTATTTGCCGGATACATCGTGGGGTGGCGAGTCTCATCGTCTATGGAAACGACATTCGTGCTGGATGCACTGGAGCAGGCGTTGTGGGCCCGCCGGCCGTCCGGCACAATCCACCACAGTGATAAAGGTTCTCAGTATGTATCGCTGGCCTACACGCAGCGGCTTAAGGAAGCCGGCTTACTGGCCTCAACAGGAAGTACTGGTGACTCGTATGACAACGCGATGGCGGAGAGCATCAATGGTCTTTACAAAGCGGAGGTAATACACCGTAAGAGTTGGAAAAACCGGACAGAAGTGGAACTGGCCACTCTAACGTGGGTGGACTGGTATAACAATCGACGATTGCTGGAAAGGCTGGGCCATATTCCTCCGGCAGAAGCAGAAAAAGCGTATCGTTCCGGCGAACTCATATTGACGCATTTTTCAGGCGAGCCACTGGCAGCGCATACGATTGATCACCGTCTGA
>NZ_PTSR01000088.1:0-1424 GCF_002965345.1 Escherichia sp. MOD1-EC5950 | reverse complement strand
TTCACCAGTCCCAGCATGGCATCGGCAAACTCTTTACCGTAGGTGTAATCCATCTGTGCTTTGGCCTGAAAACCCAGCACAAAACAGCCTCCGAATTTACGGGCTTCAGCCAGTACGCCCGGCAGTTCAGGCAGTTTGTTCAGCGACGGAAGTTCATCGTAGATAAACCAGATCCGACGATGCTGGTTCTCTCCCATCCCCAGCAGACAGTTAGCGGCCTGGGCCAGCCACATGGAAATTAACGGCTTCAGCGACTCATGCTGACGGGCATTACTGGTGACCCATAACCAGCCGTGTCGGGTGATCTGTGGATCGTTGACCGTACTCATCCATTCACGAATGGTGAACGGACGACGTCCGGTGCGTTCAATGCCCTGCAGATAGCGTAATGCCTTGACATAGTTGGTCAGCACACTGCGGATGGAGATGGCGGTCTTTTCCACCTTCTCTTCCACCAGGTTACTGGCCTCCGTTCCGGCCAGGTAGTCACGCAGGGCCTTCAGGTCAATCGCCAGCAACGTGCGCAGCAGGGCATTGTAGGAGTGACTGCCGTTCTTTTTCTGGCGATACGCCACGGCAGAAAAAATGGTGCGGGCAGAACTCTGCCAGAACGGATCTTCTTTTGTCCCCATCGGGATCAGCGTACTGGCTGCGCTGTCAAAATCGGGAATGGACTCAAATTCACGGAACATATCCCAGTATGCACAGCGGCGATCCAGTGCATTAAGCAGGACGTCATCCTGTTCACTGAAATGCTTTTTAATGAGCGAGCAGCCTTTATCGTAAATAATGGCCATATCGCCACGTGCCCGGATTTGCTTCAGCAGTTTATTGAGCGTGTTGGATTTACCGGCCCCCGGCGTGCCGTACATCATCAGATACTGCACTTCACTGTTCAGCAGCAGAGGTAACTTATCGATACAGATGGATGAGGCTTCACCACGACGCCGCATTTCACGCGCCACCGCTTTCACATCATCTGTCAGTTCACGTCCACCAATACGTTCATCCTGAGCCTGTTTTTCCCCCAGACGTCGCAGAAAACGGAAAATCAGAAAGGCCAGCACGCCGACCGCCACAGAGGCCCAGAACAGAGCCAGATACAGCTCCTGGAGGAACATATTACCGGCCCAGACCATATAATCGTCTTTCAGGATCTGCTCCGACGTTGCGTGCAGCACCTGCCCGTTCCAGGGAATGTCATAGACAGGCGGAACCCGGTACAGCGCCTTTTCTCCACGGGCAGTAAGTGACAGCCACCAGTACAGTCCGCCATTACGGATAGTTTCCCAGGGCAGACGCAACCAGAAAAATAGCGGCAAAAAAATAACGAAAAACCAGATTAACCAGAATGAAACGCGTTTGTTTACCTGCATGAACATATTCAGCATATAGCTGAATACCTGCCCACCCTGCGTGATATG
>NZ_PTSR01000087.1:0-1473 GCF_002965345.1 Escherichia sp. MOD1-EC5950 | reverse complement strand
CACGCATCAGTCTGTCTGCGGATACAAAATCACTGTCCATACTGTCGGTCTTCCATTTTATGAACCTCCCGGTCCAGCCCGGTCATCAACAGCATCCTGAAATCCCTGACGCCCACATTCTCTGCCAGCCGGGCATAATGCCAGTACAGCCCCCGTTCACTCTGTTTCAGATTCAGGGGACGGTCTCTTCCTCTCTCAGAAAGACGCTTCAGTGCCTGTCGTTGTCCGGACGTCAGGCGGAATTTACCGGTACGGGCTGTCTTTCTGTTCAGTGCCATGCGGACAGTTCTTTCCAGGCACGACAGCGGCATGCATCCGCTGTACACCGGACAGATATTTCGCAACACCTTCAGCATTTCCAGCCTTTCCGGTACCAGAACCAGCATTTCACCGGGCATTTCTGCCCTCAGTTCACGTATCCAGGACAGATGACGCCCCCAGCCCGTAACAGGCTCTGCACTCAGCGCCACAATAATCAGGTCCCAGCCATGCCGGGCACAGGGATACCCCGGAGGTACACGGTAAACGTTGTGGCCCTGTGCGGACAACAGGTGCCACAGCCCTGTCAGCTCATACCAGCAGGTTCCGGTCAGAAGGATTTTTTGCCTCACACTTACGACCTTCACCACATCAGTACCGCACAGAACATCACCAGTGTCAGTACCAGACATGCCATACAGGTTGCTGCCACACAGACACCAACCACCCACCACATCGGTATTAACACTTTTCGTTGCCGGGCCATCAGAAATACACCACCACCGGCGTCAGATTACCCTGCCAGCGTTTTACCGGCTCCTCAGCACCGGGGAAATTCACCCGCACATCACTCAGGGATGTCACCCAGGCACCGGCAATATGCTGGCTGCCATTCTCCTGTGACAACAGCGACTCAGCGCCCGAAATAAACGCATCAGGACGCGCGGTTAACCCGGCATAGTCCGGAGTCCATTCATAGCCGTTCACCTGCCATAACTGGCGTTTCACCTGTTTTTCAGCCTCCGGCGTCACCTCTCCGCTGACCACGCTCCAGCCCTGACCGGCAGTGATATTGTCCTGCCATGCCAGAAGATGGCGCATCGTGAACGTGATTTCCCCGTAACGCACCTGTCCCCGGGCAAGTTCTCCCCGGGCCGCAATACGGGGAGATGATGGCGCCACCTGAAGTAATGTCACTGACGGCTGCAGCCCCGGACGGGCAGTTGTCAGTGATGTGGTATGTCCGCCAAGAATATAAAAATCCTGCCCTCTCCGGCTTTCACTGACCATCCCACTTTTACCCGTTGTCAGACCGGCCTGCACGGCGTCTGGTGTCCCCATCCGCACAGAACGGGGCTGCCACTGCCAGGACACATCGCGAACATACAGCGTGCCGCTGAACTCCGTCACGCCCACAGCCATTCCCTCCTGCCAGTGGCCCGGCGGAATAATCAGGGGTTGTGCCAGCACACTGGCTGAAGTCAGAAAAAACAG
>NZ_PTSR01000086.1:0-1488 GCF_002965345.1 Escherichia sp. MOD1-EC5950 | reverse complement strand
ATCCCGGCGCTGACGTTCCGGGCGCAGATGAGAGCGATCATCCAGTTCGATAATGGCCCTGACAGTGAAATCCTGCTGATCCACAACCACATAATCACAGTGCCATTGCGAAATCTGCCGGAATAACCTTCTGTTCTCTGCCTCAGAGAACCCGGGGCAAACCTGAACCACATCAACCAGACGAACCTGCGCCATCACCAGCAAAGGGTATCCCGCCAGCGCGCGGCAGAGTTCACGAAAAAATTCACGTTCGCGCGCAGTCATAAAATGCTTTGACTGATAACAACGATGTTTTTTTAAAAGCCGGTCAATGTATTTCTGATTCCCTGTATATTTCTTCGTTCTTCCGGGAAGGATCAGGATAAGCAGTATTACTGCCAGAAAAACAACATACTCCATTTATTATCAGTCTCCATTCATATTCCACGTATATCCCTCTCCCCGGAAAATATGCCCTCCGGCACGATAGCCGCAGTTCATCATGTGCAATGCTCTTTCAATTAATCCAATGACAAACTGAATATCTTTTCCGCTTTTATACTGAATTTGCAGACACAGGCGCTGATGTGTTTCCGGGCCGCCAGATTCTTTTGGTCGAAAAAAATATCCGCCTTCCGGGTTGATTCTTCCTGAAAGTATTTCGCCGGATTTTTCATCCAGGCAGGCAGAATGCAATGCCCAGGTCACATTATCCTCCTGAATCCCGTCAATACGGCTTATTCCCGGCATCCAGACCAGCTGTTGCCCATGCTGACGAATGATATCCCCGATCTGCTGACAAAGCTGTAACAATGGTAACGTATCCGGAGCCACAACAACGAGAGTAAGGAGATGGTACTCTTTTCGCGTTGAAAGACACGCAGAATAGTCATAACACTCAACAGCGTGATTTTCTTTATTTCTCCGAAAAAAGAACCAGGCAATTATCATTACCAGAATAAAAAAACATAAAACGGTCATTATACCAATATTATCATTAATGAAATCGACAAGGTTATATGCGGGTTTATTGATATATTGTATGTGCGTGGTTGGTATTGGTGCTTCATGAATATATTCTGGCGGTGCAACAAGTTTATCTTCTACCGGAGTAGCCATAGAAACTCCATTATGTGAACAGGTCAGACACTGCGAAAAGAGAAATTATTTTTTCGCTGTTGAATAAGATTTTGTGAAATGTCAGTAAAGGCATTCCCGCTGGCGGATTCAGCGGGAATTAGGAAAATTACAGGATATTGGCAATAGATTTTGCTAACTGATCTTCAAGAACCGGTTTGGCTTCTTCAAATTTCAGGTTAACTTTGTTGGCACTGGACACAATACGCGTCTGATATTTATGCTGGTTACCTGTTTCACTGCTGGTCTGCACTTTATAACCCGACGTTCCCTGCTTCAGCGCAGCCACATTGTCAGTCGTCACCTGCGCGGAAGTGCGCTCTGCGATCTGCACATCAGTTACCATGGTGTAGTTGATATCTTCCACCATCG
>NZ_PTSR01000085.1:0-1496 GCF_002965345.1 Escherichia sp. MOD1-EC5950 | reverse complement strand
TGCGCCGTCTCCTCGGTCAGCATCCGTCCCAGTCTGTCGTAACTGAAGCGGATAATCTCCGGTGCATCCGTTTCCCCAGCATCCGACCGCTGGCGAACACCACTTCCGTAACCACGTCCAGCTCGTGGTCACGTTACGCCTAGGGCAGCCATCCGACTCTGCCCGTCGTGCTGCCAGCGCTGCATCTGCCCAACCGCAGCGACACGCCGGTGATCAAAATCAGCGCCAAAGGGCTGAGAGAAGCGGGATTTGAGATCGGCACGGGCGTTACCGTGAAGATCTCGGAAGGTTGCCTGATCCTGCTTGCGGATAACAACGAAGTACAGGAACTGCGCAGGGAACTTTATCAGGTTAAACAGGCAGTTAAGGGGATGCAGGACGGGATGTTTAGTGTGTTGAACGAAATTTAAATAATAATATCCGGGAAGATTTTAACCTTCCCGGATATTATTATTCATTCTGTTTTAAAGCGGATAATTTTTTTATATACTTCCGGGCATAATTTCTTTCTATCGTAGCTTTTTTTTCCTCTGATATTTTTTTCAGCTTCTCATACTGAGATAAATCTTTCATTTGTGTTAACGCACTAATAACATGAATAGAAACATCTGAGTCATCCATTAAATTAGCTAATGATGAAGCATAATCAATCGCACCATACTTTCCTACTAACATAACTAAAGACTGACGTCCCTTACCATATTTTTTTTGTAAACATAAAGACAGCATTCCATTCAATAATACATTTTTACCTCTATATTTTTTATTTTTTAATATTGGTTCAATATATTTAAAACCAGACTCCCATATTATCCTTTCATAACCATACCAGTCTGGAGCGCCATCAATACCTTTCATAGACAGACCTGTTCTGGTTAATACTAAATCATTGCAGTATTCCTCAAATGTTTTGAAAACAAAAGGTAATCCATCGTTATCCTTTAAGTCTGATATAGCATTGTTAATCTTTTCAATAAAAACATTTGTCATTTGTTTAAATCCGTAATGATGATATGCAGTGGACTTCCAGGATCAAGATGCTCTCCTAATAAAGGCACACTAATCTTCGTCCTTTGGTCAATAATAAGATCAACCCTACCAGGCACACCACCACGAGTTACATGAGCGATATCATCTTTTAACTGACTTGATAGATGCATAGAATTTTGATTCTTAGTTTCCGCAATATAACGGCCATCACCAGACATATGGTCAGGGAGTCGATAATCTTTTTTACCGCTAGCACTTGGAATTCTTACCGTATTCTTAGGTAACCCAGTTAATTCAGATGAATTTTTCTCACCCGCCTTACCTAAGTCAGTACAATTTTTTCCGCCCTTTAATCCAAGCGGGTCGATCCATCCTAACGGATTTGGCGCATACTGATAAAGGTTCAGCCCGCCCCTTAAGCCTATCGGATCCGTTACTATGAACCGCCCGACATCCGGATCATAGTAACGGTGCAGATTGTAGTGCAGCCCCGTTTCCCTGTCGAG
>NZ_PTSR01000084.1:0-1524 GCF_002965345.1 Escherichia sp. MOD1-EC5950 | reverse complement strand
GGGCAACTGGTTTTTAATTTGCGTGATAAAGGGGCTCTGCCGTTTCTGGAGGGACATCTGCATGAAGTGGCTGAGCGAGGTGGTCCCGGATTCACACCCTTTATTACCTTCAGCAGTAACGGACAGCCTTTCGCCGTAAAGGAAGGCAGTGGCACTACGGCGCAACGCTTTCGCGCCTCTGTCCCGGTGCGTGACCCGGAGACGGGAAATGTGTCGGGGCAGCTTTCTTTCACCCTGAATCAGGGGATGGCAGTCAGTGCCGGTGCACAGGAAGAGGGGGCGACAGTGCCGGCAGGGATGTCGCTGGTCAGTGGGCAGAGTGTGACGGATGTACAGTCAGGAACGCTGCCACAGTGGCTTAAAACCCGCCTTTCCACATTACTTCTGATGAACCAGGGTTTTGGCAATGGCATGAGTGCCGCAGACAATGGTCAGGTCATCTCTCAGGGGATACTGGCTGACGGTCGGGTGATGAATCTGGCTGCGGCATATGCCTCAGCAGTGTCGGATTTTGAACTGCGGTTGCCGGCGGAGGGTACACCTGCAGCATGGCAGGCAGGGCTGAATGTGACGGTCACGGTACAGTGATGGTTGCAGGGATATAAGGAGAGAAGAGAAGTGAAAAAGGTGACGTTATTTCTGTTTGCTGCCAGCCTCCTGCCTTCCTGCGTACTGGCCTGGAACACGCCGGGAGAGGATTTCAGCGGAGAGCTTAAGCTGGAAGGGGCAGTGACCAGCACCCGTAACCCGTGGGTATGGAAAGTGGGGGCAGGCTCCCGTTATCTGGACTCAGCCAGCCCGGCTGTACCTGTTGGTGAGGGGGAGGTGATGGTCCGGGTGCCGGTGCCGGCATTGCCTGTATTGCTGGGAAAAACAGCATTCACAACGACGGCCGGACGTGAAGGGTTGTCGCCACGGGTTATCTATGGCAAGGGTATGGAAAATTTCAGCCTGTCATGGACGGCGCCGGGGACGGCCGAGGTGGTTCTGCCGGTGTCCGGGGATGGTAATGCAGTATCAGGACGTTTTGTTTTCCGTCTGCAGGCGGCAGGTGTGTTGCGTCATGCACAGGGGGGACATCTGGTGTATACCGGTGTTTATGACGACCTGAATGCGAATGGTCTGCCGGAGCAGGCGCAGATGATGCAGGCAGAGCAGGTGCCGGGAGCACTACAGGCGATGTTTGCAGGAGAGGGGCCATCCTGGCTTCAGGTTATGACGGTTACCGGTTCAGATGGCCTGAGTCGTTTCAGTGATGCGGCCCTGCGTCAGGTGGAAGGTGTATATGGTGCACAGATAATGGCCGGTTACGGTGAGTTATATCTGAAAGGGCAGGTTCCGTCGGTCTGGCATGGTTCACTGCCGGTAAGTATTGAGTACCAGTAAGCAGGAGGACGGTCCGGTGCTGAATATTATTCATCGTCTGAAGTCCGGTATGTTTCCGGCTCTGTTTTTTCTGACTTCAGCCAGTGTGCTGGCACAACCCCTGATTATTCCGCCGGGCCACTGGCAGGAGGGAATGGC
>NZ_PTSR01000083.1:0-1542 GCF_002965345.1 Escherichia sp. MOD1-EC5950 | reverse complement strand
CTGGGTTTTCAGGCCAAAGCACAGATGGATTACACCTACGGTAAAGAGTTTGCCGATGCCATGCTGGGACTGGTGAATACCCGTTTCTTTTTTCGATCGCCATCCAGCACTGAAGCGGAATGGGTACAGCGTGAGATTGGTCAGCGTCGGGATAAAGTTTTCAGTGAACAGTACAGCTATGGTGCGGATACCGTGCGTGACGGTGTCTCCTTCAGCAAGGTGGAAGAAGACCGCTATCTGGTGAATTACACCGACATTCAGAAATTGCCCAACCTCCACTGCTATGTCACGTTTCCCGGTGAGTATCCGGCCGTCCGGATGCGTATGTCTTATGAAAAGATAAAGGACTGCGCAGAAGAGCTGCTGTTGCGTGACATTAATGACAGCCTTGATCCGGAGATTGAATCTGAAATCAGCCGCCGCGAAGAGGAAGAGGGCGATATTACGGCGCTGTTGGCCCGGCTGGAGCAGGGTGAGGTCAGAAAAGATGACGAACAGAACAAAACGGCGCCCCAGCCTGAACCGGCAGAATCACTTAACAATTCGGCACTGACTGCAACGGTGACTCAGGAGGCAGCGGCTGCGGCGGTGAGCGGAACAGGTGAGAGCAACCCTGTGGAAGAAAAGACGCCTGTGGCAGAGCTGACTGAAATTGTGGACAAAGAAACCGGGGAAATCCTGTATCCGGACGATGAGCGGTATGACGAACTCTGCAGAGATTCAGGCCAGGCACAGGAAGCAATGCGACAGGATGAACGCAATCTGGTGAGTCACCAGACGAATGAAGCGCGTGAACAGGATGATGACCGCGAGGTGAACTGGTAATGCTGAGTATTGCACCCATTGCCAGTGGTGGCGCAGGCTATTACACATCGCAGGATAACTACTATTTTCTGGGCAGCATGCAGTCCCGGTGGTTAGGGGAAGGGGCAAAATTGCTGCAACTGGAAGGGCCGGTGGATGCTTTCCGGCTGGATGAGCTGATTGCCGGACGTCTGCCCAATGGCGTCAGTCTGGAGAGAATGGAAGGCGGCATTAATGTGCATCGCAGCGGTTATGATCTGACATTTTCTGCCCCCAAAAGTGTGTCTGTACTGATTGCGCTGTATGGTGAGAATCGTTTACTGGAGGCCTGGAACAGGGCAGTAAGTGAAACGCTAAAAGAAGTTGAATCGCTGGTTTCCAGCCGGGTGATGAAAGAGGGAGAGACAGAGACACAACTGACACAGAAAGCGGTTATTGCCACATTTAATCATGACACTTCACGGAATCTGGATCCGCAACTTCATACCCATGCATTGTTCCTGAATATGACACCAACGGAAAGTGGCTGGCGAACGCTGGCAAGCGGTACGGTCAGGAAAGACGGATTTATTGAAGCTGTTTATGCGAACCAGTTAGCTCTGGGGCAGATACAACTGAATTTATTGCGCCGTCAGGTTGAGGCGATGGGCTATGAGACGGTGGATACCGGGAAAAATGGTCTGTGGGAGATTAAAGGTGTTCCGGTCGATATTTTCTCAACCCGCAGTCAGCAAATCC
>NZ_PTSR01000082.1:0-1549 GCF_002965345.1 Escherichia sp. MOD1-EC5950 | reverse complement strand
CTGGGTTTTCAGGCCAAAGCACAGATGGATTACACCTACGGTAAAGAGTTTGCCGATGCCATGCTGGGACTGGTGAACACCCGTTATTTCTTCCGTTCGCCTTCCAGTACGGAAGCGGAATGGGTACAGCGTGAGATTGGCCAGCGGCGGGATAAGGTTTTCAGTGAGCAGTACAGCTACGGTGCGGATACCGTGCGTGACGGTGTCTCTTTCAGCAAGGTGGAAGAAGACCGCTATCTGGTGAACTACACCGACATTCAGAAACTGCCCAACCTCCACTGCTATGTCACGTTTCCCGGTGAGTATCCGGCCGTCCGGATGCGTATGTCTTATGAAAAGATAAAGGACTGCGCAGAAGAGCTGCTGTTGCGTGACATTAATGACAGCCTCGACCCGGAGATTGAATCTGAAATTACCCGTCGTGAGGATGAGGACGGCGATATTGCTGCGTTACTGGACAGGATTGCACAGGGCGATGTCAGAAAAGATGACGAACAGAACAAAACGGCGTCTCAGGCCGGACAGGCAGAATCACTTAACAATCCGGCACTGACTGCAACGGTGACTCAGGAGGCGGCGGCTGCGGCGGTGAGCGGGACGGGCGAGAGCAATCCTGTGGAAGAAAAGACGCCTGTGGCAGAGCTGACTGAAATTGTGGACAAAGAAACCGGGGAAATCCTGTATCCGGACTATGAGCGGTATGACGAACTCTGTAGAGATTCAGACCAGGCACAGGAGGCAATGCGACAGGATGAACGCAATCTGGTGATTCATCGATCACACCGGGATGAGCGCGAACCGCTGGATGATATGAACTGGGGGTAATGGATTATGCTGAGTATTGCACCCATTGCCGGTGGTGGCGCAGGCTATTACACATCGCAGGATAACTACTATTTTCTGGGCAGTATGCAGTCCCGTTGGTTAGGGGAAGGCGCAAAATCGCTGCAACTGGAAGGACCGGTGGATGCTTTCCGGCTGGATGAGCTGATTGCCGGACGTCTGCCCAATGGCGTCAGTCTGGAGAGAATGGAAGGCGGCATTAATGTGCATCGCAGCGGTTATGACCTGACGTTATCAGCGCCCAAAAGCGTGTCCGTACTGATTGCGCTGTATGGCGAATCCCGTCTGCTGGAGGCCCATAACCAGGCTGTTGAGGTTGTCAGCCGGGAAATTGAGTCCCTGGTCGGAACACGGATAATGCGTGATGGCATCAGCCAGCACGTTCATACCGGAAAAATGGTGGCGGCAGCCTTTAACCATGACACCTCGCGGGAGCTGGACCCGCAAATTCACACGCATCTCCTGTTACTTAACATGACCGAAAAGGAGGGGCGCTGGTCGACGTTATCCAGCGACAGGCGTGGGCGTACCGGAACCATTGATGCACTTTATGACAACAAAATTGCGCTGGGGCAGATTTATCGTCATGCGCTCCGCCGTCAGGTTGAGGCGATGGGCTATGAGACGGCGGATACCGGGAAAAATGGTCTGTGGGAGATTAAAGGTGTTCCGGTCGATATTTTCTCAACCCGCAGTCAGCAAATCC
>NZ_PTSR01000081.1:0-1653 GCF_002965345.1 Escherichia sp. MOD1-EC5950 | reverse complement strand
TGGTTACGGATCTTCCTCTCCCCCACACAACGCCACCTCCTGTAAGTACAACATGTCGTGCTGCATTCAGCTGCTCATGACACTATATGTTGTGTTATTTCCCTGACCTGTGATGCGCCGCGCAGGGGCGGAAAACAGCGATATGATGATTTCCTCAGCGTGGTACACTTCCGGAAAGTCGTTTATTCAAATAAAGTCGGATCTATATGAAACGGGAATACGGTAATTACGCTTTGTTTTTATAAGTCAGATTTTAATTTTTATTGGTTAACATAATGAAAGGTAAAATACATAAGGCTTACTAAAAGCCAGATAACA
The DNA here is from genome assembly GCF_002965345.1 of Escherichia sp. MOD1-EC5950. NCBI lineage: Bacteria > Pseudomonadati > Pseudomonadota > Gammaproteobacteria > Enterobacterales > Enterobacteriaceae > Escherichia > Escherichia sp. MOD1-EC5950. The sequence goes on along the minus strand of NZ_PTSR01000081.1, from coordinate 1,335 downwards.
GTATGTGTATTTACGCGCTGATTTTTGCGGAATAAGAATATATACTGACATGCATACCCAAAGTATGTCAAAAAGAGGTGTGCTATGAAGCAGCGTATTACAGTGACAGTTGACAGCGACAGCTATCAGCTGCTCAAGGCGTATGACGTGAATATCTCCGGTCTGGTCAGTACGACTATGCAGAACGAAGCCCGGCGACTGCGCGCAGAACGCTGGCAGGCTGAAAATCAGGAAGGGATGGCAGAGGTCGCCAGGTTTATTGAAATGAACGGCTCTTTTGCCGATGAGAACAGGGACTGGTGAAATGCAGTTTAAGGTTTACACCTATAAAAGAGAGAGCCGTTATCGTCTGTTTGTGGATGTCCAGAGTGACATTATTGACACGCCCGGGCGACGGATGGTGATCCCCCTGGCCAGTGCACGTCTGCTGTCAGATAAAGTCTCCCGTGAACTTTACCCGGTGGTGCATGTCGGGGATGAAAGCTGGCGCATGATGACCACCGATATGGCCAGTGTGCCGGTCTCCGTTATCGGGGAGGAAGTGGCTGATCTCAGCCACCGCGAAAATGACATCAAAAACGCCATTAACCTGATGTTCTGGGGAATATAAATGTCAGGCTCCGTTATACACAGCCAGTCTGCAGTCATGGTACCGGCAGTGTATTCTGCCGGACAGCCTGCATCGCTGCCTGTTGCCATTGATTATCCTGCAGCTCTGGCACTCCGCCAGATGTCGATGGTCCATGATGAACTGCCAAAATATCTGCTGGCTCCGGAAGTGAGTGCCCTGCTCCATTACGTCCCGGATCTGCGCCGCAAGATGCTGCTGGCCACACTGTGGAACACCGGAGCACGCATTAATGAAGCACTGGCGCTGACGCGGGGGGATTTTTCGCTTGCGCCTCCGTATCCGTTTGTGCAGCTTGCGACCCTGAAACAACGGACCGAAAAAGCCGCCAGGACGGCAGGAAGAATGCCCGCCGGGCAGCAGACTCACCGGCTGGTTCCGCTCTCCGACTCCTGGTACGTCAGCCAGCTGCAGACGATGGTGGCCACACTGAAAATCCCCGTGGAACGGCGTAATAAACGAACAGGCAGGACAGAGAAAGCGCGGATCTGGGAAGTGACGGACAGAACGGTCAGGACCTGGATTGGGGAAGCGGTTGCCGCCGCTGCCGCTGATGGTGTGACGTTCTCTGTCCCGGTCACGCCACATACGTTCCGCCATTCCTATGCGATGCACATGCTGTATGCCGGTATACCGCTGAAGGTCCTGCAGAGCCTGATGGGGCATAAGTCCATCAGCTCAACGGAGGTCTACACGAAGGTGTTTGC
>NZ_PTSR01000080.1:0-1689 GCF_002965345.1 Escherichia sp. MOD1-EC5950 | reverse complement strand
CCGTTTGCTGCATCAGGGCTGTGAATGGTGTAATACTGCTGATTTATCAGCGCCACACCGCCATTATGCTGTGCCAGCCCTGCAACAGATTTCAGGGCTTCTGTCTGTGTTTTTTCCCTGACCAGCACCGTTACCGTAAGTTCCTGCTCTCCGGTTTTTCCGGCCTCATGCAGACGGTCATGAATGCCGGCATTTATGACCATTGCATCCGCGTTTGTCTGGGTGACAATCAGCGTCTGACGCCGGGCCTCTGCGGTGCGTCCGGTGTAATCATCCACGATGGCAGATATCACCCTGTCTCCCTGCGTTTCTCTCTGTTCGCGGGTCTGGCGAATTTCAGTCACCGATGATGCCGGTACATATGCGCCATTATCCCGGGGCACCTGTTCCGGTGAAACACGGCGTATCGTGTCCAGCGCCTCACCGGTACGCCCTTCCAGCAGTGCATACACTGCCGGTCGCAGTTCCGGTGACTGACGCACAATGTCTTTCATCACCGCCACATCGATGGCACTGCGCTGCTGCATCAGGGTAAAAGGCGCACCACTGGCACTGCAGACTGTCACCGGACAGAACCGCACGACCACCTGCGGCCGCAATGCGGGCCAGTGTGTCAGCCATATCCCGGTTGCCCACCATGGAGCTTTCATCGATAAGAAACAGCGTTTTTGAGAAGTTAAGCTGTTCACCGCTCTGCTGACGTCGCTCTGTGTCCATCAGAAAAGAAGCGATGGTCTGCGCTTTCACCCCCACGCCCTGCATTTCACTGACGGCCCGGTGCGTGGGTGCCAGCCCCACCACAACAGGCCTGTCAGTTTCAGGCAGTGTTTCCAGCGCAGCCAGGACACTGCGAAACTGTGTGGTTTTCCCCACACCGGCATAGCCCTGAATGGCCACAAAACGGTCCGTGCTTTCAAGAATCAGCCGGCTGGCTGCCTGCTGGCCTGACGTCAGACCCGACAGGAGAGACGGGGCCACAGTTTCCATCAGTGGACGCTGCGTGTTCTTTCCTTCTGCCATTGTGCGCAGAATGGCTTTTTCCTGCAGCCAGGTTTCAGCCGGCACATAACGACTGGCACTTCCGTCACCCGGTACAGACAGGATTTCCCCACGCTGAACCAGCTCTGCAAATGTGTGGTGAATACCGTATGGTGTTACTGACGGATGCGCTTTCAGAGCCTCCAGTACCACATCCTGACGGGAAAAGACCACACTGCTGCCCTGTGCCAGCGTTATGGCCTGACGTACTGCTTTTTCGGTCACCGGCATCACACTGTCCCGGGCCTGCTGCATGGCCGTATCCAGTGGCTTACCCTCCGGACTGACCTGCTCCCGGGCCTGCCGGTACAGTGGAGAACGGGCAAGACGCGCATGTGCGTCTTCTTCTGACAGTGACGTATAAATCTGCACCCGGTCACCACTGGTGGCCAGCGTGTTCAGCGTCTGTGCCTGCGTGTCACGGGCAGAGACGGCAGCCAGAACAACGCCCTGTTCACTCACCGTTTTTCCGGGCGTGGTCACGTATCCCTGACTGATTTTCAGTCCGTCAGCAACCGGAAGGCGATGCCGGCGTTCCCCCTGCCGGACCGTCAGCATCCGGTCTGCGATGCGTTCAACCGTGACACTGTCACCTGCACGCAGTTTTCCGTGACTGCCGAGCAGCATCAGCTTTTCACCTTCAGCCACCGG
>NZ_PTSR01000007.1:0-194851 GCF_002965345.1 Escherichia sp. MOD1-EC5950 | reverse complement strand
GGAATTGGTAGACGCGCTAGCTTCAGGTGTTAGTGTCCTTACGGACGTGGGGGTTCAAGTCCCCCCCCTCGCACCAATTATCTTTACTTCCTTTCTTGTTTCTTCCCTGTTTTATCATCCTTGATCCCAGCTCGTTATCATCAGTATGACGCTCGCAATTAGCGCCAGGCACGATGGCAACAAAACATAATGCCGTAACTGTTTGTGATACAGCATCAGCGGTGTCACCAATAATCCCATCAGCATGACAATCCGCCACAGTTCCGGCGATAAATCCACATACGTCAGTCCTGCAATCAGCAATCCCGGCAGCAACACTCCCCAACCACTGCCCAGTGTACGTTGCAACATGGTTTTATCTCTTTTATTGATAATGATAAGCAATATCATATTGATAATTTTTATCGTTTGCAAGCTAGCAAAATCCCTTGCTATCGTTTAAACCTATCGCTAGGATTAGCAATCATTATCATTTAGATTACTATCACGATTATGGCCTATCGTTCCGCACCGCTTCTTGAAGATGTTATCTGGCGAACGCATCTCCAGCCGCAAGATCCAACACTTGCGGAAACAGTACGTGCGACGATCGCAGAACATCGTGAACATTTGCTGGAGTTTATCCGTCTGGATGAACCCGCCCCACTTAGCGCCCTGACGCTGGCGCAATGGTCTTCTCCAACGGCCCTGCGTTCCCTGTTGGCTGTTTATTCCGATCATATCTACCGCAATCAACCATTGATGCTCCGCGAGAATAAGCCGCTGATCTCACTGTGGGCGCAATGGTATATCGGTCTGATGATGCCGCCATTAATGCTGGCGCTGTTAACACAGGAAAAAGCGTTAGATCTTTCCCCGGAACATTTTCACGTTGAGTTTCACGAAACCGGGCGTGCCGCCTGTTTCTGGATCGACGTGTGTGAGGACAAGAACGCTCCGCATTTGCCACAGCAGCGAATGGAAAAGTTAATCAGTCAGGCGATCGCCCCGGTTGTGCAGGCATTAGAAGCCACCGGCGAAATCAATGGCAAACTTATCTGGAGTAATACCGGCTATCTGATCAACTGGTATTTGACTGAGATGAAGCAGTTACTTGGTGATGCGACAGTTGAATCACTTCGCCATGCTCTCTTTTTTGAGAAAACACTCTCCACGGGTGAAGATAATCCTCTTTGGCGTACGGTGGTGCTGCGCGACGGCCTGTTGGTGCGCCGTACCTGCTGCCAACGTTATCGCTTGCCGGATGTACAGCAATGCGGCGACTGTACGCTGAAATGAAAAACTCTGCCGGGGTGATAACCCGGCATTAGCGTATTAAAAGGAATGCAACACATTGCTTGTTTCTGAAACCCGCATACATAACAGAATGTCTGCAGCCTCCAACAACCCAGCATCGGAACTGACGCCCAGTTTCGACATCACATTAAATTTATGCGCGCGGATCGTTTTAATATTTCGTTTAAGCTGCTCGGCAATTTGTGTCATTGAGTAGCCACGCGACATAAAACGCAATATTTCTCTCTCCGTTGGGCTTAGCGTCCGGCTTTGATTAATGTACCACTGATTGTTCAGGCGATCGGTAGCCTGACGCACGCCATTTAATGACAGAAACAGCTCCTGATAAAAAATGTCCAGCGTCGATGCTTTACTTAATACACCGTCCAACGGTGATGGCGATAATGATCCGATTAATCGTGCTTCAATATCATCATCCGCAATAACTAAACGCCGGGTACGCGGAAATTTAATAGCCAGCTCAGTCAAATAAGATAATCCCTCTCTGCGCTCACTTCTCATGGCAGAAAAAGAAAAAATAACCGCCGCAAATGAGACCCGCGACATCGCATCCTGAAACGCCTCCTGGCTTCTATAGATATGGAGTGTATAAGGGTTACCCGCAAACTTTCTGAATAAGCTTTCAATACCGATACTACTCATGACGCACTTCTCTATGAGTGCGACATTTCTCTTCTTAATTCGGCTGTGTTCCATTCTGCGGCATCTCCATAAACCGAAGGCAAGTTAAGTTCTCTTGCCCCCTGCGCGCTATTTATCCATGCATACATCTCAGCGTTGCTGTGAATTGCCAGCCGACGCATCGCACTGTTTTTTTGTGCGCTGATGGTTTTATTGCTTTTCTTAAGCAATGAAGCTATCTGGTTGATGCCCCATCCTTTGCCTAACAACCGCAGTACCTTGCGCTCTGAAAGTGTCAGAATGACGGTGCGATAGCTAAAATCCTGAGTTTCAGTCATTGCCGGGGAGGTCAGCATGGCGCTGATACGCTCTGCATGCGCATTACCGGAACGAACCGTCTTAACCAGATTCTCAATGGGTTCGATATCGGACAGTAACGTCGCTGCCGGGCACATAAGCAGTTCTACCGCCTGAGAGTACCAGGCACGCGAAACCATGAAAACCCAATGAATTTCCCTGTATTGTGAGATCAATGAATAATAATGTTCACAAACGGAATGTGGATTGTCATTTTCGCCGGTTAAATCGGCAATGACTAATCCGGAGCGACGTAATTGTAATAAGGTAAGATCCTCCGCGGAGGCTCTGGATATTATTTCATATTCAGGGAAGTGAGTCCTCATAACCTCTTTTAACCCTGCTTGCATAACCGGTATTTTACTGATAACAATTCCATTTTTGCAGCATCCTGGCAACATATTTCCTCCACATCCACTGTCTAAAAATCATGATGGTTTATTCAGGATATTCATTCCTTAAATGCTTCCAGCAAATTAATAGATTAAGCGAATAAATTATCCTTAGCATTCACTTTCATATCAGCATACTCCTGCTGCACAATAACTCCACGGCATGTGTCAGAAGGTTAGCATCAAATGATAACCTGGTGAAATAGCCTGGAGACATTTAAAATAACTAAATTAACTTGTTAGAAATACTTAATGGAAACCCTGGAATTCCATTAGTTTAAGATATAATTAAAATACCGCCTTCCCATCGAACAAAAAACATCTCGTCAGCATTTATACAAAAAAAATCAGTAAAATCTGATGATTTTATCTGTTTAAAATTCAAAAGTACGAACGGCCATCCATTACTCTAATCCGTAAGAGACAAATTATAAATTCATTATAATTATAATATTCATATGATAATTTTTTTGCAGCGATAAAAAATTCGCTTTTCGCCACTGAACTTCACCCGCCAACCAGGACTAATCAGCGCAATTTTGATCTTAACCTACCCCAAAACAACCGCTCTTCATGATACAAATGGGGTCTCATTATTTGAACAATACGCAGCACGTCTATGACAAAGGACGAGTTATGCAGACTGAGCAACAGCGGGCCGTAACACGGCTTTGTATCCAGTGTGGATTATTTCTTTTGCAACATGGAGCGGAAAGCGCGTTAGTTGATGAGCTTTCCTCGCGACTGGGTCGGGCGTTGGGAATGGACTGCGTCGAAAGTTCTATCTCTTCGAACGCCATTGTGCTTACTACCATTAAAGATGGGCAATGCCTGACATCTACGCGCAAAAATCACGATCGCGGCATTAATATGCATGTAGTGACGGAAGTTCAGCATATTGTGATTCTGGCGGAGCATCACCTGCTGGATTACAAAGGCGTGGAGAAACGTTTTAGCCAGATTCAACCCTTACGTTACCCGAGATGGCTGGTCGCCTTGATGGTTGGTCTGTCATGCGCCTGTTTCTGTAAGCTCAATAAAGGTGGCTGGGATGGTGCCGTCATCACCTTCTTTGCCAGCACGGTCGCAATGTATATCCGTCAGCTACTGGCGCAACGTCATCTCCACCCTCAGATAAACTTTTGCATCACCGCATTTGCCGCCACCACGATTTCTGGTTTGCTTTTACAACTCCCTGCCTTCAGCAATACGCCAACAATCGCGATGGCTGCCAGCGTTCTGCTGCTGGTGCCGGGCTTTCCGTTGATTAATGCCGTCGCTGATATGTTTAAAGGGCACATCAATACCGGGCTGGCACGCTGGGCGATTGCCAGCCTATTGACGTTGGCTACCTGCGTTGGCGTGGTGATGGCACTCACGATTTGGGGACTACGCGGATGGGTGTGATCGAATTTCTCTTAGCACTAGTGCAGGATATGATCCTCGCGGCAATTCCTGCAGTCGGCTTTGCGATGGTATTCAATGTGCCGGTTCGGGCGTTACGCTGGTGTGCACTGCTTGGCGCGATTGGTCATGGCTCTCGAATGATCTTAATGAATACCGGGCTGAATATTGAATGGTCAACCTTTATGGCATCCATGCTGGTCGGCACCATTGGTATTCAATGGTCACGCTGGTATCTGGCGCATCCGAAAGTCTTTACCGTGGCAGCCGTTATCCCTATGTTTCCCGGTATCTCTGCTTATACAGCAATGATTTCAGCCGTAAAAATCAGCCAGTTAGGTTACAGCGAGCCGTTGATGATTACCCTGTTAACCAACTTTCTTACGGCATCATCAATTGTTGGCGCGTTATCCATCGGCCTTTCCATTCCTGGATTATGGTTGTACCGCAAGCGCCCTCGCGTATAAAATTGCCTCGCTTAAAGCACACGGATGAGAGACAGCCTCCTTTCATCCGTGTGTTACTATAAAAGTAATCTCCCTTCTCGTTCATCGTTCCATATTGAGAAACAGTATGTCTTCCAGAGTTTTGACCCCGGACGTCGTTGGTATTGACGCCCTGGTACACGATCACCAGACCGTTCTGGCAAAAGCTGAAGGCGGTATGGTTGCCGTATTTGCTAACAACGCTCCGGCGTTTTATGCCGTCACGCCCTCACGTCTTGCTGAACTGCTGGCGCTGGAAGAAAAGCTGACACGTCCAGGAAGCGATGTCGCTCTGGACGATCAACTCTATCAGGAACCGCAAACTCCCCCCGTTGCCGTACCGATGGGAAAATTCGCCATGTACCCGGACTGGCGGCCAGATGCTGATTTTACTCGCCTGGCCGCATTATGGGGCGTGGCGCTAAGAGAACCCGCCACCGCCGAAGAACTGGCCTCATTCATTGCCTACTGGCAGGCGGAAGGCAAAGTCTTTCATCATGTGCAATGGCAACAAAAACTGGCGCGCAGTCTGCAAATTGGTCGTGCCAGCAATGGCGGACTGCCGAAACGAGATGTGAACACAGTCAGCGAACCTGACAGCCAAATTCCACCGGGATTCAGAGGGTAACGATGAAAAACGTTGGCGACCTGATGCAACGTCTGCAAAAAATGATGCCTGCCCATATCAAACCCGCCTTCAAAACGGGTGAAGAGCTTCTGGCGTGGCAGAAAGAACAAGGAGCGCTCCGCGCCGCCGCTCTGGAGCGCGAGAACCGGGCAATGAAAATGCAGCGCACCTTTAACCGCTCCGGCATTCGTCCGCTGCATCAGAACTGCTCCTTTGAGAACTATCGTGTTGAATGCGAAGGGCAGATGAATGCGTTGAGCAAAGCGCGCCAGTATGTCGACGAGTTCGACGGCAACATCGCCAGCTTTATCTTTTCTGGCAAGCCTGGAACCGGTAAAAACCACCTGGCGGCAGCGATCTGCAACGAACTACTGCTACGCGGCAAATCGGTATTGATTATTACTGTTGCCGATATTATGTCAGCGATGAAAGATACTTTCAGAAATAGCGGCACCAGCGAAGAGCAACTGCTCAACGATCTGAGCAACGTTGATCTGCTGGTGATCGACGAGATCGGTGTACAGACCGAATCGAAATACGAAAAAGTGATCATCAACCAGATCGTCGATCGTCGTTCTTCTTCCAAACGCCCGACCGGGATGCTGACCAACAGCAATATGGAGGAGATGACGAAATTGCTGGGCGAACGCGTTATGGATCGTATGCGCCTGGGCAACAGCCTGTGGGTGATCTTCAACTGGGACAGTTATCGTAGTCGGGTAACGGGTAAAGAGTATTAATCCCCATTTCCGGCGTTATACTGCGACAAAATTCCATTATGAGTAATGATGATGAAAACTGTTAAACACCTTCTGTGCTGTGCAATTGTCACCACCGCATTCATTTCCGCCGGGACACATGCCGCTTCCTGGAAAGATGCGCTTTCCAGCGCCGCCAGCGAGTTAAGCAACCAGAGCAGCACCACACAGGAAGGTGGTTGGTCGCTCTCTTCATTAACGAGTCTGCTTAGCAGCGGCAACCAGGCGTTAAGCGCAGACAATATGAACAATGCCGCAGGTATTCTGCAATATTGCGCGAAACAAAAGCTGGCTTCAGTGACCGACGCGGAAAACATCAAAAATCAGGTACTGGAGAAGCTGGGCCTGAACAGCGAAGAACAGAAAGAAGACACCAACTATCTGGATGGCATTCAGGGTTTGCTGAAAACCAAAGATGGTCAGCAGCTTAATCTGGATAACATCGGCACCACTCCGCTGGCGGAGAAAGTGAAAACCAAAGCCTGCGATCTGGTATTAAAGCAAGGCCTGAACTTTATCTCCTGATCTGTTCTGTATAATGCCGCGTTTTAACTGTTAATCGGCTGGCGCGGCTCTCCCCTTCTCTTTTTCCCGCTTCTCACGCTTTCATCCCCCGCTATGCGGGACGCAGCCTTGAATAAAAAAGCCTGTTTATAAACTAATTCCTAACAACATCGCATTTTTTTGACACTAGAATTGCAGCAATATGGCAGCGCCATTACATTGTGTTTCTCAAAAAATCTTAAACATCGGCTACACGGCCTGGTTTAGTGAGGATCGCCCGTTGTCAGAACTACTCTCTTTCGCCCTGTTTCTCGCCTCTGTGCTGATCTACGCATGGAAAGCGGGACGTAACACCTGGTGGTTTGCAGCCACGTTAACGGTGCTGGGGCTATTTGTCGTTTTAAATATTACCCTGTTTGCCAGCGACTATTTTACTGGCGATGGTATTAACGACGCGGTGCTCTATACCTTAACCAACAGCCTGACCGGTGCAGGCGTCAGCAAATATATCCTGCCAGGCATCGGCATTGTGCTGGCACTGACGGCGGTGTTCGGCGCGCTGGGATGGATCCTTCGCCGCCGCCGACATCATCCTCACCATTTTGGCTACAGCCTTTTGGCACTCTTGCTGGCGCTGGGTTCAGTGGATGCCAGCCCGGCATTTCGTCAGATAACGGAACTGGTGAAATCCCAATCGCGCGACGGCGATCCGGACTTTGCGGCTTATTATAAAGAGCCGTCAAAAACCATCCCCTCCCCCAAACTCAACCTGGTTTATATCTACGGAGAAAGCCTCGAACGAACTTATTTTGACAACGACGCTTTCCCGGATCTCACGCCAGAACTGGGGGCGCTAAAAAATGAAGGGCTGGATTTCAGCCATACGCAGCAACTGCCGGGAACCGATTACACAATTGCTGGCATGGTAGCCTCCCAGTGTGGCATTCCGCTGTTTGCCCCGTTTGAAGGCAACGCCTCTGCATCCGTTTCCAGCTTCTTCCCACAGAACATCTGTCTGGGCGATATCCTGAAAAATTCCGGTTATCAGAACTATTTCGTGCAGGGAGCCAACCTGCGTTTTGCGGGTAAAGATGTGTTCCTGAAATCACACGGCTTCGACCATTTGTACGGTTCGGAAGAACTGAAAAGCGTGGTGGCAGACCCGCATTATCGCAACGACTGGGGATTCTACGACGATACGGTGCTGGACGAAGCATGGAAAAAATTTGAAGAACTGTCTCGCTCCGGCCAACGGTTTTCGCTGTTTACTCTGACGGTCGATACCCATCACCCGGATGGTTTTATCTCACGTACCTGTAACCGCAAAAAATATGATTTTGACGGAAAACCGAACCAGTCATTCAGCGCGGTAAGTTGCAGCCAGGAGAACATCGCGACGTTTATCAATAAAATCAAAGCCTCTCCGTGGTTTAAAGATACCGTTATAGTGGTCTCTTCCGACCATCTGGCGATGAACAACACCGCGTGGAAATACCTGAACAAACAGGATCGCAACAACCTGTTTTTTGTCATCCGTGGCGACAAACCGCAGCAAGAGACGCTGGCAGTGAAGCGTAACACGATGGATAACGGCGCTACCGTGCTGGATATTCTCGGAGGCGATAACTTCCTCGGTCTCGGACGCAGCAGTCTGTCTGGTCAGTCAATATCAGAAGTGTTCCTCAACATTAAAGAGAAAGTGCTGGCGTGGAAGCCGGATATCATCCGCTTGTGGAAATTCCCTACCGAGATGAAAACGTTCACCATTGATCAGAACAAAAACATGATCGCATTCTCAGGAAGCCACTTCCGCCTGCCACTGCTGTTACGCGTGTCAGATAAACGCGTGGAGCCTCTGCCAGAAAGTGAATACTCCGCACCTCTGCGTTTCCAGTTAGCTGATTTCGCCCCACGAGACAATTTCGTCTGGGTTGACCGCTGTTACAAGATGGCGCAACTGTGGGCACCGGAACTGGCGCTCTCTACCGACTGGTGCGTCTCACAAGGTCAACTTGGCGGACAACAAATTGTGCAGCATGTTGATAAGCCTGAATGGAAAGGCAAAACAGCGTTTAAAGACACGGTCATCGACATGAAACGCTACAAAGAGAATGTTGATACGCTGAAAATTGTCGATAACGATATTCGCTACAAAGCAGACAGTTTCATCTTTAACGTCGCTGGTGCGCCGGAAGAGGTGAAACAGTTCAGTGGAATTTCCCGCCCGGAATCCTGGGGACGCTGGTCAAACGCGCAGTTAGGCGATGAAGTGAAAATCGAGTACAAACATCCGCTGCCGAAGAAATTTGACCTGGTGATCACCGCCAAAGCCTATGGTAATAACGCCGGCCGCCCCATTCCGGTACGCGTAGGCAATGAAGAACAAACCATCGTGCTGGGTAATGAAGTGACCACCAATACGCTGCATTTCGATAACCCAACCGATGCCGATACGCTGGTGATTGTTCCACCGGAACCTGTCGCAACCAACGAAGGGAACATTCTCGGCCACTCGCCGCGTAAGCTCGGCATTGGTATGGTGGAAATCAAAGTGGTTGAGCGTGAAGGGTAATAATATTGCCTGGTTGTAGTTCGGATAAGACGCGCAAGCGTCGCATCAGGCATCGGCACACAACTGCCGGATGCGCCGTGAACGCCTTATCCGTCCTGCGGTATAATATTGAAACGTAAAAAAACAGCGCCCAACACGTCCCCGAGCGCTGCATGGCAACTTTACCAATATCCGATTATCAGAAAGTAATAACGCCCTTAATCAACTCAGGATTGTTAATCACATCGCGCTCATAGATTTCCGCCAGCGTGGCGAACGGATAGCGATGGGTTAACATCATGTCAGCCGTGATTTTCCCTTCCGCCATCAATCTCCCGACTTTCGCGAAATCTTCCGGCGTGGCGTTGCGGCTACCCATCATTGTGGTTTCTTTTTTATGGAACTCCGGGTCAGAGAATTGCAACTCGCCTTTAAACAGGCCGACAAATACCACCGTGCCGCCGTGGCGAATCAGATTAACTGTGTTATTCATCGCATGTTGATTACCCGTCGCGTCGATCACTTTCTGCGCCAAAGAACCACCAAATTGCGCCCGCAACTGGTCATCAAAATCCTCTGCTGAAGGATCCAGCACCGGCAGTTCCAGACGCGTTGCTACATGCTCACGGCGAGTCGGACTGGTATCTGCCACTACCACCTGTGCACCATCAGCTTTAGCGATTGCCGCCGCGCCCAGACCGATTGGCCCCGCACCGACCACCAGCACCTGCTCGCCGGGCGCAACTGCCGCACGACGTACCGCATGAGCGCTAATGGCGAAAGGTTCAATCAACGCAGCCGCCTGCGGGTCAATGCCGTCTGCGGGTAGCAAATTAGCCGCAGGCACTGCCAGATACTCACTAAAACCACCATCCTGATGCACACCAATGACTGAAATTCTTTCACAGCAGTTGGTGCGACCACTTTTACACGCAGGACACTGCTGACAAGAGATATACGGAATTACTGCAACTTGCTGCCCAATATTAAAATTGTGAATATTTTTCCCTGCATCAATAATCTCCCCACATATTTCATGACCTAAAACACGTGGGTAGCTAAAAAATGGCTGATTACCCGCCCAGGCATGAATATCTGTACCACAAATTCCGACAGCTTTAATTTTAATTAGTGCTTCATCGTCGCCTGCCACCGGCCTTTCCCGGATTTTCCAGACTAAACTCTTTATTTTCTGACAAATTAAGACTTTCATTGTAGACATGATTCACTGCTCCTTTTATTTTATTACTCCCAGATATCGTCGAATTTATAAGAGCGACTGAATTTGCCCATGAAATATGCGGATGATCACGCATAAAAATGTTTTAAATCGGTTTTTAATGCCGTACTGGAGGGAACAATGAGTCGTTCACAGAATTTACGTCATAACGTCATAAACCAGGTGATTGAAGATATGGCGCGGGGAAATATTCCATCCCCACTCCCTTCACAAAGTGGGCTGGCAGAAATGTATAACATTAGCCGCACCACGGTACGCCACATACTCCAGCATTTAAGCGCATGCGGCGTGCTCACCCAGGTGGGGAAGGATTATGTTGTCGCCCGCAAACCCGAACAGAACGATGGTTTCGATTGCATCACAGTCTCGCTGACAGAGCAAAACTACATTTTTGAGCAGGCATTTTTCACCATGATTAACCAGCGTCAGCTACGCGCCGGAGAGAGTTTTTCCGAGCTGCAACTGGCGCGGACGGCAGGCGTCAGCCCGGTCGTGGTTCGAGAATACCTTTTAAAATTTGGCCGCTATGGTCTGATTCAGAGCGAAAAACGCGGGCAGTGGAGCATGAAGCAGTTCGATCAGTCTTATGCCGAACAACTGTTTGAACTGCGGGAGACGCTGGAAACACACGCGTTACAGCACTTTCTGAATTTGCCAGATGATGATTCACGCTGGCTACAGGCAAAAACACTGCTCGAACGCCACCGGACACTGCGTGACAGCATTGGCAGTAATTTTCGTATGTTTTCGCAGTTAGACCGCGATTTTCATGCCATGCTGCTATCTGCGGCTGACAACATCTTTTTTAATCAAACACTTGAAATTATATCGGTGATTTTTCACTGTCATTATCAGTGGGATGAAAGCGATCTGAAACAACGTAATATTATTGCCATTGATGAGCATATGACGATTCTTAGCGCGCTAATTTGCCGCAGTGATTTAGATGCCGTACTCGCGCTGCGTAATCATCTCGATACCGCCAGGCAATCGATGATTCGCTCAGTCAAACAACATCATCGTTAAATTAAGTACAGATTAAAAACTACTATTCCGAGTTTATATCACGGCATAAAAATCAAGCCAATAATAAACGATGCTGAGTTAACAACACTCAGCCATCATTTATTGATTAAACAACAATAAAATTATTGGCTGTCCATAATTAATGCTTCCAGTACATCTAATTCACTGACAATTTTAGCCAGTGTTTCATCACACACTTCTTGCCTTGCTCGCATTTGATAAATAGCTGCACGTTTGGCATTCAGCGCCGCCAGATTAAATGTTTTTTCCAGTTTTGTCCGTTGCATATGCAACGAATTATCGTTTGCCGACATATCATCATCATTACGCCGCATATAATCGATAATTCTGGCCCCGGTTTCCATAATTAATTCATTATCGAGGTTTTCCGTGCTGGCACCAAGCAAACGTTGCTGAGTTTTTTGCACGCTCAGGATAGCCATTTTAGACATAAACAAATCGGCGGCGATCTCTTCTTTCTGCCGGTTATCGCTAAACAGGCTAACATTTTTCCCCAATAACAGCGGCAGAATGATAATGCCGCACAGCAACGAAAAGAGGATCACCCCGGTAGCGAGAAACACCAGCAAATAGCGCCCAGGGAACGGTTCACCATCGGGCAGTAATAACGGTATAGAAAGCACCCCCGCAAGAGTTATAGCCCCACGAACGCCAGCAAAAGTCGCTAACAACAAGTGGCGTGTTTTGTATCCGGCAAACAGCATTGGATGATTACTTTTCCGCCTGCGGCTGTACAGACGCATCAACCATAGCCAACCAAAGCGCATAACCATCAATGCAAGGTAGATCCACACAATATCCAGCACCAGCGACCAGGTTTGCACTAAGGGATCGTGTTGTGCGCGGGTCAGTGATTCCGAAATGATGGCCGGAAGCTGCAAGCCCAGAATCAAAAATACCATGCCGTTGAAGACATATTCCAGCATTGACCAGGAGCTTTTCGCCTTAATTCTCAGTCGTATAGGCGCATGATGCACGACGCCAATACGGCTGGTCGTTAGCCCTGCGGCAACAGCGGCGAGGATGCCGGATAAACCAAAATGCTCCGCCACCAGATAAACAATAAACGGCAGCAGCAACATCAACACGATCTGGATTGAAGGCTCATCGTGAGCGTAACGGCTGATCAACAACAGTCCTTTACCATATAACCAGGTAACGGCGATCCCAACGGCAATACCGCCCACTGCCACGACAAAAAAGGCGATAGTCGCACCATACACGCTAAATTCCATCGTCCCCATAGTCACTGCGACAGCAAACTTCAACGCCACCAAACCGGAGGCATCATTCATTAATGCTTCGCCTTCAAGCACTTCCTGAATGCTTTTGTTGATTCGTCCTTTACCGACGATCCCCAACAATGCGACAGCATCCGTTGGCGACAACACCGCAGCCAATGCAAACGCCGCAATAAGCGGAACATTCGGTAACAGTAAATGAATAACGTAGCCGACGGCAAAAATAGTGATCAAGACCAGGATCAGCGCCAGACCTACGATTTCCCGACTGTGTTTGATCAACTCTTTAGGTTGTATTTTTGAACTTTCAGCAAACAACAACGGTGGAATAAACAATAACAGGAAAAGTTCAGGATTAAATTCCACATGTAAACCAAAAATGGGCTGAGCCAGTAATGCACCGGCAGCAATCTGGATTAAAGGAAGTGGAATCTGGATGGGAGACAGACGTGTCAGCACACTGGTTAATGAAACAACCAGAGTAAGAATTAAAATCGTTAAAAGTATTTCCATATAATTACTCCGCATCCTCATGCATAAATAATGGATATAACTAACCTAACTTCATAAGAATAACATCCAATCTATTACTTACAATTAATCGTTAATCGCAACATTTACTCACGAGAGTATATTAAGAAATGCAACTTATTATTTTTCTTTTGTTTATTCATGGTGTGAATGGTTATGATCTACCCTCCTCATGCATACGCAACAGAAAAACTTTTTTACTCAAACATTTCAACCAGATATGAATAACCTCTCATTTTTAATACCCGGCGATAACATAACTAACAAAAATGAATCAATTCAGCATTTAACAAATTTAAAGGATATCGCTATACACCGTCAACCGAAAATTTATTCTGTTTATATTATCAATTTAAATAATTATCAGTAGATTATAAAATAAAAACAATCACTCCTTATGTGAAATAGCCTGTCGCCGCCTTATAAAATCGCAACAAATACGCTAACTACACGCATACTAAAAAAATGCTTATCTATCTGAAAACAGACCATTACTCATCAGACATTGCATAACTTAAGGATATACAATAAAAATCATATTAAAAACCGATTAAAAGCAGCAAAGTCATACCAGGAGCACGAATTCACGAAACATTTGCAGCAGTCAGTCTATTCGCTGATTATTTTCGCACAGACGACAACTTTTTCATGATGTTTCTCTCCAGATAGTAATGTTGGAGTTATTTATTCTATAACATGGAGTACGTGGAAGATGAGTAAAATAATAGCAATGCTAATTACTGTCAGCACCCTTTTTCTGCCGACAATAATTCAGGCAAAACCGATTTCGATAAAAGTTGCCTATGAAAATAACCCCGGCGAACCACTGGATGTTGTCATGCGCCACTGGGCGGATCTGTTGAATAAAAAAAGTGGTGGTGAAATAACACTGGCGCTTTACCCCAGTTCCCAATTGGGATCAAAACAGGATGTGACTGAACAAGCCATGATGGGGATGAATGTTATTACCCTGAGTGATGTCGCATTCCTCGCTGATTATGAACCAGATTTGGGCATTCTGTTTGGCCCCTATTTAACCGACGATCCGCAAAAACTGTTCAAAATATATGAAAGTGACTGGTTCAAGCAGAAAAATGAAAGCCTGAAGAAAAAAGGTATTCATGTGGTTATGAATAATTATCTTTATGGCACCCGGCAGATCATTTCTAAAAAACCTATCCGCACAGTTGAAGACCTCGCGGGATTAAAAATCCGTGTGCCTAATAATGTCATGCAGATAAAAGCTATTCAGGCGATGGGAGCAACCCCAACGCCAATGCCATTAGGTGAAGTTTATCCTGCGTTAACCCAGGGCGTTATTGACGGAGTGGAAAACCCGATTTCTGTTCTGCAAGGACAAAAACTCTATGAGCAGGCGAAATACCTGACGATGGTGAATTACCTTACCAACACCTCCGTCTGGATTGGTGGCGAAGCTTTCTTTAGCACCCTCTCCCCGGAACAACTGGAAATGATTCACCAGACTGGTTATGAAGCTGGGCTCTATAGCCAGAAGCTCACTCTTGAGCGCGATGCTGAAATGCTGAAAGCCATGCAAGCTGAAGGTGTAGAGGTTATCTATCCTGATACCGAACCATTCCGTAAGAAAGCCCGCGAAGTTTACTCACAGTTCCCGGAGTGGACACCTGGCCTCTATGAAACCATTCAACAACAACTGAAATAAGTATCGATGCTAATCGTCCTGCTTTTTTCACAAAAGCAGGACAAGCCCTTACAGGAGGTTTCATGCGTTTTTTCGGCAAACTGGCAGAGTTTAGCGCTGCCTTTGCGCTGTTTGTTCTGGTTGTGATGACAATTGGAGCAGTATTTATGCGCTATTTCATCGGCCAACCGATTCAGTGGACAGAAGAGATGTCCGGGATGCTGATGATTTGGGTGGTGATGCTAGGTGGTATCGTGGCAGAGCGCGACCGGGCACATCTGACCATCCCTTTTGTAATGGATATGCTGCCAGCCACCATCAGACGAGTGATTGCTGTTCTGGTCGCCCTTCTCTCCCTCTGCGTATTGCTTTATATGGCCTGGCTGGGCTACCGGCTGGCGGAAATGGCGCAGTTTAAAGTGACACAAATACTGAAAGTTTCCTGGTTCTGGATCGATCTGGCGGTCCCCGTCGGCGCGCTGGCAACTGCTCTCTATACCCTTTACTGGTTAATCACCGATATAAAGCAACCCCATAGCGGAGACGAAAAACAATGAGTTGGTTATTGATTATCCCGCTAATGATCGTCTGTTTATTTCTTAACATTCGGGTCTATCTGGCGATGTTTATTGGCATCATCGCTTACTTTTTATTCTTCTCCAGCGTGCCGATCGAAATTGCCGTCCAGAGGCTAATCGCCCCGACGCAAAGTCCTTCACTACTGGCTATTCCGTTTTTTATTTTGCTGGGTACGCTAATGAGCTACACCGGCATTGCAGAACGCATTTTACAAATTGCCAACGTCCTGGTGGGGAAAATGCGCGGTGGTCTGGGCGTAGCGAATATTCTCGTCAGCACCATGATGGGCGGTGTCAGTGCCTCTAACCTTGCAGATGCAGCAATGTTATCGCGCATGATGGTGCCGGAAATGGAACGCAAAGGTTACAACCGTGCCTTTGCCGCCGCCATTACCGCTGGCGGTTCGTTAGTCACGCCAATCATACCGCCGGGAATTGCCCTGATTATTTACGGTCTGGTTGCGGATGTCTCTATCGGCAAAATGTTTATCGCCGGACTGGTGCCTGGTTTGCTGTGTGCGGTCGTGCTGATGTTTACCGTCTACCTCGTCGCCCGCAGAACAAACGCCAACCCCTCGCGTGAAAGCTGGCCAACGGGCAAAGAAGTGGTGTTCTCTCTCGGTCAGGCGTGGCCAGCGCTGTTTCTGATTTTTGCCGTAGTCGGCGGCATTCGGGCGAATATCTTCACCCCGACGGAAGCAGGTGCCGCAGCGGTATTAATCGTTCTGGCGATTGGCTTTTTCATCTACCGTGAAATGAAAGTTTCCCACGTAGTTAAAGCTCTCGGTGAAACCGCACGCGCCACGGCGTCGGTGATGCTGGTGATTATGGCCAGCGCCGCCCTAGGTTGGATTTTCTCAATGGAACATGCTGGCGTCGCGGTGGCGAATTTCGTCACCTCGCTGACTGAAAACAAATATATGTTCCTTTTGATTATCAACGTATTGCTTTTGACGTTGGGGATGTTTCTGGAAGGAAACGCCATTCTGTTGATCCTGGTGCCGCTACTGAAACCGGTGGTCGAACACTTTGGTATCGATCCGGTACATTTCGGTATCATCATGATCTTCAACCTGTCGATTGGCGCGTTCACGCCGCCGGTGGGCACCGTGATGCTGCTGGTGTGTAATATCACGCAAGTTTCTGTAGGTAATTTCTTTAAGCAATCTCTGCCACTGCTGGTAGCCCTGCTGCTGATGCTGTTGCTGGTCACATATATCCCGGCAATTTCGCTGTTCCTGGTATAACGATAAAAACGCCGGATGAAGCACTCATCCGGCGTCATTGTGTTAAAACGTCTCCCAGTTATCCCCGCTATCGGCAACGGCAATTTTGCGCGGCGCAACCGGTGCCACACTGTTTACTGCCAACGCTTCGCGCTGACGCTGTTGCTCTTGCTGAATACGAAATACAGCCACAGCTTCAGTCAGGCGGCTGGCCTGCTCTTCCAGCGCGGCGGCAGCGGCGGCAGACTCTTCCACCAGCGCAGCGTTCTGTTGCGTTACCCGATCCATCTCGACAACCGCTAAACCAACCTGATCGATACCACGACTCTGCTCATCAGAAGCAGAGGCAATTTCACCCATAATATCGGTCACGCGGGTCACGGCGCTGACAATCTCCGCCATCGTTTCCCCGGCACTTTCGACCAGCGTAGAGCCAACATCCACTTTGCCAACCGAGTCTTCAATCAGAGTCTTAATTTCACGCGCCGCCTGAGCGCTACGCTGAGCCAGATTACGCACTTCTCCCGCAACTACCGCAAAACCGCGACCTTGTTCACCCGCGCGTGCCGCTTCGACCGCCGCATTCAAGGCCAGAATATTAGTCTGGAAAGCAATGCCGTCGATAACACTGATAATGTCGGCAATTTTCTGCGAACTGGTAGAAATATCACGCATGGTCTGTACCACGCTATCCACCACATTTCCGCCGCGTTGTGCTGTTTCAGAAGCACTTAATGCCAGATGGCTGGCCTGCCGCGCGTTCTCGGCATTTTGTTTCACTGTCGCGGTCAGTTGCTCCATGCTGGCTGCCGTCTCTTCCAGCGAAGCAGCCTGTTGCTCGGTGCGCGAAGAGAGGTCATTGTTGCCGGTGGCGATTTCGCTGGCCCCGCTATAGATAGCATTCGCGCCGTTACGCACATCGCCTACGGTACGTACCAGCTCACTTTGCATATGACGCAAACTCTCTGCCAGTTGACCCACTTCATTGGAACCGTCCACCTCAATCGATTTCACCAGATCACCGCCAGCAATATGGCGAATGCTGTCGATCAGGCGATTCATCGGTGCCACCAGCGACGTTTTAATACCAAACCAGACGGCGAAAATCACCGCCAGTACGACGATCAGCACGCACGCCAGCACCCACATTGCCTGGTTATAGGAAGCATTATTATCGGTGACGGCGATGTCATAGAGACGATCGTTTTGCTGCATATACGCCATATACTGCTTTTCGAACCCGTCCTGATATCCCTGTGTAGGTTGGTCAAAAAACGCATTGATTTTGCCCGCACTTAACAACTGGATCAGCTCCGCCAGTGCATTGTGATAGATATCGTAATTGCGTTTGATCTCAGTAGCAGCCGCTGTGCTCTGACGCGAGTTACGCGGTAGTGCTTCGTAATCTGCCCAGTTTTTTTCCGCTTGTTTCAGTGAAAGAGTGGCACTCTGCATCAGCTCGGCAACAGTTGAACCACTGCCAATATTGTTCTGATCCATCATGTAGCGGATGCCCGCGCGGTTGAGGGTGTTACGCGTCTGCAACAACTCAACCCAACTGCTATTCAGCGTAGATTGCTGCTGGCGAATGGTTTGTAAAACGGAGAAGTATTCTTTGTCCTTCTTTAAGGTATTAAAGAACAGACCGCCTGATGTTAGTTGTAAAAGGCCGAAAATGGCCAAAACCAGTAGTACACTGGTCACGATCCTGATACGTTTTAGCATGGTTTCTCTTTTCCTGTTGACCGATAGCAGGATTTTCGGCCTGGAATGAGAAAACTTTATAGGTAGCGGCTTTAAACTGGCTAAATTTACCTCACTTTTTTTATTTTTGTTCAAAAATACAATAGCCACGCATTGGTACATTTTCTTTTCTTATTTTTTCACACTAATTGTATCTATTTTGAACATGAGAATATTTGCCAATAGTTTAATATTATTGGCCAAAACAATATTACCGGTTGGGAAGTGTGGTTTTATATTGTTATTTAATATATATAGAATAAATATAATTTTTATATGAGTAACACAACCGGGAGATAAAATTCGCCCTGGGTGTGATCATCATCACATAAATAACCTTCGTAAACCTCGCCCAATACCGCTCAACTGCAAAACTGACCGCTTACATCCCTAATATAACCGCTCAGTTATTTACCTTACTTTACGCGCGCGTAACTCTGGCAACATCACTGCAGGATAGCGGTCTATTTACCTCCTCAAACGCAACGCAAACCTAGAACGGCTTCGGCCAACTATTAATCAATACATGCCAGGTTTTACTATGGATACTAAAAAGATATTCAAGCACATACCCTGGGTGATTCTCGGAATCATCGGTGCATTCTGCCTCGCGGTAGTTGCATTACGTCGGGGGGAGCACGTCAGTGCCCTGTGGATCGTGGTCGCCTCTGTGTCGGTGTATCTGGTGGCGTATCGCTACTACAGTCTGTACATCGCCCAGAAGGTGATGAAACTCGACCCCACGCGCGCGACGCCTGCGGTTATTAACAACGACGGTCTGAACTACGTTCCGACCAACCGTTACGTGTTGTTTGGTCACCACTTCGCCGCTATCGCCGGTGCTGGTCCGCTGGTGGGGCCGGTTCTCGCCGCGCAAATGGGCTACCTGCCGGGCACGCTGTGGCTGCTGGCAGGCGTGGTGCTGGCCGGTGCGGTTCAGGACTTTATGGTGCTGTTTATCTCTTCTCGCCGTAACGGCGCATCTCTCGGTGAGATGATCAAAGAAGAGATGGGGTCAGTACCTGGGACTATCGCGCTGTTTGGCTGTTTCTTAATCATGATCATCATCCTGGCGGTACTGGCGCTGATCGTGGTTAAAGCCCTGGCCGAAAGTCCGTGGGGTGTCTTCACCGTTTGCTCAACCGTACCGATTGCGCTGTTTATGGGTATCTACATGCGCTTTATTCGTCCGGGGCGTGTAGGTGAAGTCTCTGTCATTGGTATTGTGCTGCTGGTTGCCTCTATCTACTTCGGCGGCGTGATTGCTCACGACCCTTACTGGGGTCCGGCACTGACCTTTAAAGACACCACCATTACCTTCGCGCTGATTGGCTATGCGTTTGTTTCCGCGCTGCTGCCGGTGTGGTTGATCCTCGCACCGCGCGACTATCTGGCAACCTTCCTGAAAATCGGCGTTATCGTCGGCCTGGCGCTGGGTATCGTGGTGCTGAACCCGGAACTGAAAATGCCTGCGATGACTCAGTACATTGATGGTACTGGCCCGCTGTGGAAAGGCGCTCTGTTCCCGTTCCTGTTCATCACCATCGCCTGTGGTGCGGTATCTGGCTTCCACGCGCTGATCTCTTCCGGTACGACGCCGAAACTGCTGGCTAACGAAACCGACGCGCGTTTCATTGGCTACGGAGCAATGCTGATGGAGTCCTTCGTGGCGATTATGGCGCTGGTTGCTGCGTCCATCATCGAACCGGGTCTTTACTTCGCGATGAACACCCCGCCAGCGGGTCTCGGCATCACCATGCCTAACCTGCATGAAATGGGTGGCGAGAACGCGCCTGTCATCATGGCACAACTGAAAGATGTTACCGCACACGCGGCGGCAACTGTCAGTTCCTGGGGCTTCGTGATTTCGCCGGAACAGATCCTGCAAACTGCGAAAGACATTGGTGAACCTTCTGTCCTGAACCGTGCGGGTGGCGCGCCGACGCTGGCGGTAGGTATCGCTCACGTGTTCCACAAAGTGCTGCCGATGGCTGACATGGGCTTCTGGTATCACTTCGGTATTCTGTTCGAAGCACTGTTCATCCTGACCGCGCTGGATGCCGGTACGCGTTCTGGCCGCTTTATGCTGCAAGACCTGCTGGGCAACTTCATCCCGTTCCTGAAAAAAACCGACTCTCTGGTTGCCGGTATCATCGGTACTGCGGGCTGTGTGGGTCTGTGGGGCTACCTGCTGTATCAGGGTGTGGTCGATCCGCTGGGCGGCGTTAAGAGCCTGTGGCCGCTGTTCGGTATCTCTAACCAGATGCTGGCAGCCGTGGCGCTGGTACTGAGCACTGTGGTGCTGATTAAGATGAAGCGCACTAAATACATCTGGGTTACCGTTATCCCGGCAGTATGGCTGCTTATCTGCACTACCTGGGCGCTGGGTCTGAAGCTGTTCAGCAACAACCCGCAGATGGAAGGCTTCTTCTACATGGCAAACCAGTACAAAGAGAAGATTGCTAACGGTACTGACCTGACGGCACAGCAGATTGCCAACATGAACCACATCGTTGTGAACAACTACACCAACGCAGGCCTGAGTATTCTGTTCCTGATTGTGGTGTACAGCATCATCTTCTACGGTTTCAAAACCTGGCTGAAGGTGCGTAACAGTGACAAACGTACTGACAAAGAAACGCCGTACGTTCCAATCCCGGAAGGCGGCGTGAAGATCTCTTCGCATCACTAACCGGTTGCCGGATGCGCTGCGCGTATCCGGCCTACAAAGTGTCTATCGTAGGCCGGATAAGGCGTTTTACGCCGCATCCGGCAAATCCCCGGCCCGGCTCTTCCGGGCTTTACGCATATCTGGAAGGCAAAATGTTTGGTAACTTAGGACAGGCAAAAAAATATCTCGGCCAGGCGGCGAAGATGTTGATTGGCATTCCAGACTACGACAACTACGTCGAGCATATGAAGACCAACCATCCCGACAAGCCGTACATGAGCTATGAAGAATTCTTCCGCGAACGCCAGAACGCGCGCTACGGCGGCGATGGTAAAGGCGGTATGCGCTGTTGTTAATGGAGAGAGCATGAACCCGATTGCAGTCACCCTACTCACCGGTTTTTTAGGCGCGGGCAAAACCACCCTGCTACGCCATATTCTTAACGAACAGCACGGCTATAAGATTGCCGTAATTGAAAACGAATTTGGCGAAGTCTCCGTCGATGATCAACTGATTGGCGACCGCGCCACGCAGATCAAAACGCTGACCAACGGCTGCATCTGCTGTTCCCGCTCCAACGAACTGGAAGATGCGCTGCTCGACCTACTGGATAATCTCGACAAGGGCAATATTCAGTTCGATCGTCTGGTCATTGAATGCACCGGCATGGCCGATCCCGGCCCGATTATTCAGACCTTTTTCTCCCATGAGATTTTATGCCAGCGTTACCTGCTGGACGGCGTGATTGCGCTGGTAGATGCGGTACATGCCGATGAGCAGATGAACCAGTTCACTATCGCCCAGTCACAGGTTGGCTACGCCGACCGTATTCTGCTGACCAAAACCGACGTCGCTGGCGAAGCAGAAAAACTGCGTGAACGCCTGGCGCGCATCAACGCCCGTGCACCGGTCTACACCGTCACTCACGGCGACATCGACCTGGGTCTGCTGTTCAACACCAACGGTTTTATGCTGGAAGAGAACGTTGTCAGCACCAAACCGCGTTTCCACTTTATCGCGGATAAACAAAACGATATTTCGTCGATTGTGGTGGAACTGGATTACCCGGTAGATATCAGCGAAGTTTCCCGGGTGATGGAAAACCTGCTGCTGGAATCGGCAGATAAGCTGCTGCGTTACAAAGGGATGCTATGGATTGACGGCGAACCTAACCGCCTGCTGTTCCAGGGCGTCCAGCGCCTCTACAGCGCCGACTGGGACCGCCCGTGGGGCGATGAAAAACCGCATAGCACGATGGTGTTTATTGGGATCCAGTTGCCGGAGGAAGAGATAAGGGCAGCGTTTGCGGGGTTGAGGAAGTAAAGGCTGGTAGGCCGGATAAGCACAGCGCATCCGGCCAGGTTTTTCACTCAAAATAGTCCATATCCAGTTTCGGCACCTTCAACAAACGTGAAGAAACCCCTACTTCGTTTTCGATCATTAAGTGCACCAGGCGTTCCCCATCAACCAACACCATCCCCTCGACGGATTGGGCAAAGTCACGCGCCTGAGACGTAAATCCAGAAGTGGTAATAAAAACTCCACGTTTCGCTTTTTGCCCGGCCAGTGCGCCATAAAACGCCTGTAATTCTGGCCTGCCTACAGTGTTCTGCCAACGTTTTGCCTGAACATAAACTTTCTCCAGGCCCAGTTTATCAAGCGAGATTACGCCATCAATACCACCATCTCCAGTACCGCCAACACGCTGCAAATCATCACGGTGGCCGCCATACCCCAGGCGATGCAAAACATCCAGAACAATGACTTCAAAGCGCGAAGGAGAAACCTGCAATAAGTTTTCCAGAACCTCATCAGCCACCGCATCACGAAGTTCCTTTAGCGCCTGATCTAACCGATCGTCCGGGCTGCTCTTTGCCAGTTCTTCATGATCGGGAGTGTCGGTTTTTGGCTCTAAATCGACGGCATCCGGCTGTGACTTGAGTTTGACATTCGTAAAATCGAAGGCCAGATGGTTCGTCTCCTGCTCCGTCATTGGCTGGGGATGAGACGCAACCCAGTCAAAGCCAGCGGGGGTTAGGCACCATTTGCCACGCGACAAACTCTGCGATAACCCGGCACGTTTTAAACGGTCATGCGCCCATCCTGCACGATTTTTATAAACAAGTTGTCCGCTGGTAATGACTTTCGCTCGCTGGCTGTCATCCAGCCCTAATGCATCCGCGGCAGCCTCATGGACATCACGCGCGGCTGCACCTTCCGGTTTTGTCGCCAGATAACGCAGAACAGGTTCAATAAATTTGTCATAGGTAGGAACCGTCATAGTACATCCTTGCAGAATCAGGTAGATGTTTTTCGGCTACTATAGCACTACAAAAATAGACGAACACGTTAGAAATGAGTCAGTTGCTGTGACCGCGGTCATTGCCCGGAAAGGTACAGAAAGCTAAGATGAGATGTTATGGGCCTTAAATATTTGGACAGGCCCACACAGCAATGGATTAATAACAATGATGAATAAATCCAATTTTGAATTCCTGAAAGGCGTCAACGACTTCACTTATGCCATCGCCTGTGCGGCGGAAAATAACTACCCGGATGATCCCAACACGACGCTGATTAAAATGCGTATGTTTGGCGAAGCCACAGCGAAACATCTTGGTCTGTTACTCAACATCCCCCCTTGTGAGAATCAACACGATCTCCTGCGCGAACTCGGCAAAATCGCCTTCGTTGATGACAACATTCTCTCTGTATTCCACAAATTACGCCGCATTGGTAACCAGGCGGTGCACGAATATCATAACGATCTCGACGATGCCCAGATGTGCCTGCGACTCGGGTTCCGCCTGGCAGTCTGGTACTACCGTCTGGTCACTAAAGATTATGACTTCCCGGTGCCTGTGTTTGTATTGCCAGAACGTGGCGAGAACCTCTATCACCAGGAAGTGCTGACGCTAAAACAACAGCTTGAACAGCAGGTGCGAGAAAAAGCGCAGACTCAGGCAGAAGTCGAAGCGCAACAGCAGAAGCTGGTTGCCCTGAACGGCTATATTGCCATTCTGGAAGGCAAACAGCAGGAAACCGAAGCGCAAACCCAGGCTCGCCTTGCTGCACTGGAAGCGCAGCTCGCCGAGAAGAACGCAGAACTGGCAAAACAGACCGAACAGGAACGTAAGGCTTACCACAAAGAAATTACCGATCAGGCCATCAAGCGCACACTCAACCTTAGCGAAGAAGAGAGTCGCTTCCTGATTGACGCGCAACTGCGTAAAGCAGGCTGGCAGGCCGATAGCAAAACCCTGCGCTTCTCCAAAGGCGCACGCCCGGAACCCGGCGTCAATAAAGCCATTGCTGAATGGCCGACCGGGAAAGATGAAACGGGTAAACAGGGCTTTGCGGATTATGTGCTGTTTGTCGGCCTCAAGCCCATCGCGGTGGTAGAGGCGAAACGTAAAAATATCGACGTTCCCGCAAAGCTCAATGAGTCGTATCGCTACAGTAAATGCTTCGATAATGGCTTCCTGCGGGAAACCTTGCTTGAGCATTACTCACCGGATGAAGTGCATGAAGCGGTGCCGGAGTATGAAACCAGTTGGCAGGACACCAGCGGCCAACAACGGTTTAAAATCCCCTTCTGCTACTCGACCAACGGGCGCGAATACCGCGCAGCAATGAAAACTAAAAGCGGCATCTGGTATCGCGACGTGCGTGATACCCGCAATATGTCGAAAGCCCTACCCGAGTGGCATCGCCCGGAAGAGCTGCTGGAAATGCTCGCCAGCGAACCGCAAAAACAGAATCAGTGGTTTGCCAATAACCCTGGCATGAGCGAGCTGGGCCTGCGTTATTATCAGGAAGATGCTGTCCGCGCGGTTGAAAAGGCAATCGTCAACGGTCAACAAGAGATCCTGCTGGCAATGGCGACCGGTACAGGTAAAACCCGTACGGCGATCGCCATGATGTTCCGCCTGATCCAGTCCCAGCGTTTTAAACGCATTCTCTTCCTCGTTGACCGCCGTTCTCTTGGCGAACAGGCGCTGGGCGCGTTTGAAGATACACGTATTAACGGCGACACTTTCAACAGCATTTTCGACATTAAAGGGCTGACGGATAAATTCCCGGAAGACAGCACCAAAATTCACGTAGCCACCGTACAGTCGCTGGTGAAACGCACCCTGCAATCAGATGAACCAATGCCGGTGGCCCGTTACGACTGTATCGTCGTTGACGAAGCGCATCGCGGCTACATTCTCGATAAAGAGCAGACCGAAGGCGAACTGCAGTTCCGCAGCCAACTGGATTACGTTTCTGCCTATCGTCGCATTCTCGATCACTTCGATGCGGTAAAAATCGCCCTCACCGCCACCCCGGCGCTGCATACGGTGCAGATTTTCGGCGAGCCGGTTTACCGTTACACCTACCGTACCGCGGTTATCGACGGTTTTCTGATCGACCAGGATCCGCCGATTCAGATCACCACCCGCAACGCACAGGAGGGAGTTTATCTCTCCAAAGGCGAACAGGTTGAACGCATCAGCCCGCAGGGGGAAGTGATCAACGACACCCTGGAAGACGATCAGGATTTTGAGGTCGCCGACTTTAACCGTGGTCTGGTGATCCCGGCGTTTAACCGCGCCGTCTGTAACGAACTCACCAACTACCTTGACCCGACCGGGTCACAAAAAACGCTGGTCTTCTGCGTCACCAATGCCCATGCCGATATGGTGGTGGAAGAGCTGCGTACCGCGTTTAAGAAAAAGTATCCGCAACTGGAGCACGACGCGATCATCAAGATCACCGGTGATGCCGATAAAGACGCGCGCAAAGTGCAGACCATGATCACCCGTTTCAATAAAGAGCGGCTGCCTAATATCGTGGTGACCGTCGACCTGCTGACCACCGGCGTCGATATTCCGTCGATATGTAACATCGTGTTCCTGCGTAAAGTACGCAGCCGTATTCTGTACGAGCAGATGAAAGGCCGCGCCACGCGCTTATGCCCGGACGTGAATAAAACCAGCTTTAAGATTTTCGACTGCGTCGATATCTACAGCACGCTGGAGAGCGTCGACACCATGCGTCCGGTGGTGGTGCGCCCGAAGGTGGAACTGCAAACGCTGGTCAACGAAATTACCGATTCAGGAACCTATAAAATCACCGAAGCGGACGGCCGTAGCTTTGCCGAGCACAGCCATGAACAACTGGTGGCGAAGCTCCAGCGCATCATCGGCCTGGCCACGTTTAACCGTGACCGCAGCGAAACGATAGACAAACAGGTGCGTCGTCTGGATGAGCTATGCCAGGACGCGGCGGGCGTGAACTTTAACGGCTTCGCCTCGCGCCTGCGGGAAAAAGGGCCGCACTGGAGCGCCGAAATCTTTAACAAACTGCCTGGCTTTATCGCCCGTCTGGAAAAGCTGAAAATCGACATCAACAACCTGAATGATGCGCCGATCTTCCTCGATATCGACGATGAAGTGGTGAGCGTAAAATCGCTGTACGGTGATTACGACACGCCGCAGGATTTCCTCGAAGCCTTTGACTCGCTGGTGCAACGTTCCCCGAACGCGCAACCAGCATTGCAGGCGGTGATCAATCGCCCGCGCGATCTCACCCGTAAAGGACTGGTCGAGCTACAGGAGTGGTTTGACCGCCAGCACTTTGAGGAATCTTCCCTGCGCAAAGCGTGGAAAGAGACGCGCAATGAAGATATCGCCGCCCGGCTGATTGGACATATTCGCCGCGCGGCGGTGGGCGATGCGCTGAAACCGTTTGAGGAACGTGTCGATCACGCGCTGACGCGCATTAAGGGCGAAAACGACTGGAGCAGCGAGCAATTAAGCTGGCTCGATCGTTTAGCGCAGGCGCTGAAAGAGAAAGTGGTGCTCGACGACGATGTGTTCAAAACCGGCAACTTCCACCGTCGCGGCGGGAAGGCAATGCTGCAAAGAACCTTCGACGATAATCTCGACAGCCTGCTCGATAAATTCAGCGATTATATTTGGGATGAACTCGCCTGACACGTATACACTTCATCCTTCAGGCTGCCTCTGCGTTGGCTGCGCTCGTTCACCACGGTCACGTACTTCTGTACGCTCCTGGGGATTCACTCGCTTGCCACCTTGATGCAACCTGAATGATTTTGTGTATATTACCCCCCGGCAATTTCTTTTTCTGCGGCCCCGAACATGCGGGCCGCTGCTTAATTTACGGAACTCACAATGAACAATAACGATCTGGTCGCGAAGCTATGGAAGCTGTGCGACAACCTGCGCGATGGCGGCGTTTCCTATCAAAACTACGTCAATGAACTCGCCTCGCTGCTGTTTTTGAAAATGTGTAAAGAGACCGGACAGGAAGCGGAATACCTGCCGGAAGGCTACCGCTGGGATGACCTGAAATCGCGCATCGGCCAGGAGCAGTTGCAGTTCTACCGTAACCTGCTGGTACATCTGGGCGCCGACAATCAAAAGCTGGTGCAGGCGGTATTCCAGAACGTCAACACAACCATTACCCAGCCAAAACAGTTGACCGAGCTGGTCAGCAATATGGATTCACTGGACTGGTACAACGGTACGCACGGTAAGTCGCGCGATGACTTCGGCGATATGTACGAAGGGCTGTTGCAGAAGAACGCCAATGAAACCAAGTCTGGTGCGGGCCAGTACTTCACCCCGCGTCCGCTGATTAAAACCATTATTCATCTGCTGAAACCGCAGCCGCGTGAAGTGGTGCAGGATCCGGCAGCAGGTACGGCGGGCTTTTTGATTGAAGCCGACCGCTACGTTAAGTCGCAGACTAACGATCTGGATGACCTTGATGGCGACACGCAGGATTTCCAGATCCACCGCGCGTTTATCGGCCTCGAACTGGTGCCCGGCACCCGTCGTCTGGCACTGATGAACTGCCTGCTGCACGATATTGAAGGCAACCTCGACCACGGCGGCGCAATCCGTCTGGGCAACACTCTGGGTAGCGACGGTGAAAATCTGCCGAAGGCGCATATTGTCGCCACTAACCCGCCGTTTGGCAGCGCCGCAGGCACCAATATTACCCGCACCTTTGTTCACCCGACCAGCAACAAACAGTTGTGCTTTATGCAGCATATTATCGAAACGCTGCACCCCGGCGGTCGTGCGGCGGTCGTGGTGCCGGATAACGTGCTGTTTGAAGGCGGTAAAGGCACCGACATTCGTCGTGACCTGATGGATAAGTGTCATCTGCACACTATTCTGCGTCTGCCGACCGGTATTTTTTACGCGCAGGGCGTGAAAACCAACGTGCTGTTCTTTACCAAAGGGACGGTGGCGAACCCGCATCAGGATAAGAACTGCACCGATGATGTGTGGGTATACGACCTGCGTACCAATATGCCAAGCTTCGGCAAGCGCACGCCGTTTACCGACGAGCATCTGCAGCCGTTTGAGCGCGTGTATGGCGAAGACCCGCACGGTTTAAGCCCGCGCACTGAAGGTGAATGGAGTTTTAACGCCGAAGAGACGGAAGTTGCCGACAGCGAAGAGAACAAAAACACCGACCAGCATCTGGCCACCAGCCGCTGGCGCAAGTTCAGCCGCGAGTGGATCCGCACCGCGAAATCCGATTCACTGGATATCTCCTGGCTGAAAGATAAAGACAGCATTGATGCCGACAGCCTGCCAGAGCCGGATGTATTAGCGGCAGAAGCGATGGGCGAACTGGTGCAGGCGCTGGGCGAACTGGATGCGCTGATGCGTGAACTGGGGGCGAGCGATGAGGCGGACGCGCAGCGTCAGTTACTGGAAGAAGCGTTTGGTGAGGTAAAGGAATGAGTGCAGAGAAATTGCCGGAGGGGTGGGTTGAAACTCAATTAGAAAATATCGTTGATATTTTAGACTCAATGCGTGTCCCGGTTAATAATTCTGAGAGACAATCACGCATTGCAGGAAAAAAAGAAAATGAACTTTATCCCTATTTTGGTGCTACCGGTGAAGTCGGTAAAATTGATGATTATATTTTTGATGAAGAACTTGTTGCATTAGGTGAAGATGGTGTTCCTTTTTTTGATGGGCACAAAAATAAGGCTTATATGCTGTATGGTAAAACGTGGGTGAATAATCATGCTCATGTAATAAGAGCTATCTCTGGACTAAGCCATAACAAGTATTTATGCCATTATCTTAACCAATTCGACTATCATGATTATGTAAACGGCGGGACCAGGCTTAAACTTACACAAGCGAATATGAGAAAACTACCTGTTAGTTTAGCGCCTCTCGCCGAACAAAAAATCATCGCTGAAAAACTCGATACGCTGCTGGCGCAGGTAGACAGCACCAAAGCACGTCTTGAGCAAATCCCACAAATCCTGAAACGTTTTCGTCAGACGGTGTTGGCTGCTGTTGTTAATGGAAAATTATCAAAAAACACGAAGCAATGGGAAATATACTTATTAAAAAATATTTGTACAAGTATTTCAGATGGTGATCATCAGGCTCCTCCAAAATCAGAAACAGGAATACCTTTCCTCGTAATCTCCGACGTTAATAAAGGGGTGATTGATTTTGATAATGTATCCAGATGGGTGCCTGAATCTTACTACCAATCGCTGAAAGAAATTAGAAAACCATGCCAATATGATATCTTATATACAGTTACAGGTTCTTATGGAATACCTGTAATTGTTAACAACAATAAACCATTTTGTTTCCAACGACATATTGCCATAATCAAGCCAAACAGAAATTTAATTGATCATAGATTTTTAGCTTTCTATTTAGAATCACCACAGATTTTCAAACATGCAAGCGATGTTGCTACTGGGACTGCACAAAAAACAGTATCGCTGTCAAGTCTCCGAAATTTTGAGATCTCTGTTCCCCCTTTAAAAGAACAACACGAAATTGTTCGCCGCGTCGAGCAACTCTTCGCCTACGCCGACACCATAGAAAAACAGGTCAACAACGCCTTAGCCCGCGTCAACAACCTGACGCAATCCATCCTGGCAAAAGCGTTCCGTGGTGAACTCACCGCCCAGTGGCGGGCCGAAAACCCGGAATTAATCAGCGGAGAAAACAGCGCCGCCGCGTTGCTGGAAAAAATCAAAGCTGAACGCGCAGCCAGCGGGGGTAAAAAAGCCTCGCGTAAAAAATCCTGATCATTATTTTCTGGCGCACCTTTCCGGTGCGCTTTTTATTATTTCACGCCAATCATAACTCACGCAAATATATTTAAATCATTCCAGAAACCGCCCATTTTATTCTATTTTTAGCTGGACTTTCCCTGTATTTACTGATGATATATTCAGGTATTTAGCGCGGTGCGGATGTGCGCCAACACACCCGCACCGCTCATCACAATCACTATTATCGGAGAATAGCAGTTATGACTGACACGCATTCTATTGCACAACCGTTCGAAGCAGAAGTCTCCCCGGCAAATAACCGTCAATTAACCGTGAGTTATGCGAGTCGCTACCCGGATTACAGCCGTATTCCCGCCATCACCCTGAAAGGTCAGTGGCTGGAAGCCGCCGGTTTTGCCACCGGCACGGCGGTAGATGTCAAAGTGATGGAAGGCTGTATTGTCCTCACCGCCCAACCACCCGCCACCGAAGAGAGCGAACTGATGCAGTCGCTGCGCCAGGTGTGCAAACTGTCGGCGCGTAAACAAAAGCAGGTGCGGGAGTTTATTGGGGTGATTGCCGGTAAACAGAAAGTCGCCTGATACATTGACCCGGTAGCGCCAGTGCTACCGGGTATTATTCGCCGCGTTACACCAACGCGCTCTCCATCTGCTTTTCAAATGCCTGACGAATTAATCCCATAATGTAAGGAAGTTGTGTTAGGTCGCTGAAACCAATTTCCACATCGCCATTGCCACTACGTGCCATACCGGTTACATCTCTTGCCATCCGTTGAGGATCAATCAGTTCGGGAAATGGCATATTCAGTGTCAAATGCAATTGTTTTTTCTGTGGCACCACATCGACAAAGTTCGTTTCAGCTTTAAAGGCGATATACCGTTTCAATACTTCCTGCGTAATCCCGGCACCTATATGCATCACTGCATCGCAAAAATAATCAAACAAGATTCGGCTATGCTCACCTTTTTGTAAGAACGGATAATCATTCAAATTGTACCGGGGCAAGCGGGCCGGTTGCGCACGCCAGACCGCCAATACCTCTTCCGGAAGATACGGCGTCCCCCAGACCTGGACCGCAAGCTCCGCCAGACGATCGGCTCGGGCATGAATGGCAGCTTCATCCCATTTTTCGCACTGTCCAAGACCGATATTCAAATAGAGCGGGCTATGTTTAAAGCCCTCTTCAATATCGCGTTTTTCCGCAAAAGATCTGTCACTGTAGCGGGAGTTATAGCGCGTTAAAGTGAGATTCCCCAACGTATGTAAAAGTTCTTTATGCACACGCTGCCAGTCACTTCCCAGCTCTTCGCGCCATTTAGCCGACAGGTTCTCGTTCTGTGGCATAATGTGTTCAATCGTAAACTCTTCCACGCGCTCTCTGCGTTTATCGTTTTCCAGTCGTCGTAACCAGTAGCTGCGGCTGCGGAAGTTATAGAGATCGCGAATTTTTAATTCCCGTTTAAACTCCTCATCGTTGGGAAAACGACGATATGAAGGTAGTTCTAATAAATGCGCCTGAACGCTTTCCAGATATTTTTCTTTATTAATGGCCTTATAAAAAGTCGCAAACGTCTTATTCAGAGAATTTGTCGGAATCGCACATACTGCACGGCGGAAAACATAAGATTCAATTAAACGAATTATGCGCAGGAAATCTTCGTGAGACAAAACGCTATTTTTATAGTCATGATAAAGCACCAGTAAAAAAGGATACGCCACATCGACTTTTAACTCACGCAAGTCATGAAAAGCCGTGGCAAGCGATTTGTCACTTTCTTTACCCAATGCCATCGCACAGTAATACTCCGCATAGATGTGAATATCTTCAACCAGCCGATCCACGCCTTTTTCAGCAACACTCTGGCTGCGGGCATGCAGTTTAAATGCCTCATAGACTTCATCTGTCCGAGGGATCTCCCCCGTTTTTACCGTCAGATAATGACGCATAAAACTGTCAAAATATTCGCT
The DNA here is from genome assembly GCF_002965345.1 of Escherichia sp. MOD1-EC5950. Taxonomy (NCBI): domain Bacteria; kingdom Pseudomonadati; phylum Pseudomonadota; class Gammaproteobacteria; order Enterobacterales; family Enterobacteriaceae; genus Escherichia; species Escherichia sp. MOD1-EC5950. The sequence continues at coordinate 162,862 of NZ_PTSR01000007.1, read as the reverse complement.
GTAACCATGCTGACCAAAAGCGACTTCCATTGGTCGCCAGTGATCTTCATACAACCGGGTTTGATGCTCTGGTTCGAGGCCCATCAGAATAAAATTGCGCACCAGATCGGCCTGGCTTAACGCCTTACCGGTGGAATTCATACTTTCAAAAATCAGTTGCGGATTATCCTGACCACGATTAAGCGCCACATCGACAATTAATAACTTTGCTAACCCACGACATAAGGGGCTCAAGTCATCACCGAGTTTGGCAATTTGCTCATCAAAGAAAGTAAAGTTTTTCATTATTCGATGGGAATAGTTTTCTGGCATTGGTCTTTGTTTTATTAACGCCAGCAAACTGTCTTTATCAGTCTCAGTCAGCAGTAATTTAAATCCTTTCTCGCCGGACTCATAAGGATTGAGTAAATAATAATTACGCAATTTCATTGCCGAAAAGCCCTCAAAAACTTCGTCTTCGCCAAGATGGCGCGATAAAGCCTCAATCAGCAACATTGCGGTCGTCAGCCGCTGCTGACCATCAATGACCAGCAACGGAGAAATACCAGAAACCTGATACAACCCCTGCTCTATATAAACAACAGAACCGATAAAATGCGCTGATATATCGTCACGCTTTCCGGCACGAATGATGTCGTCCCAAAGTTGCCGACATTGTTGCCCGGTCCATGAATAGGTGCGTTGATAAATGGGAATAACAAACTGCTGCGAACGTTTTAAAAAATCGAGTAGGCGAGCCTCTGTGGCTTTCATCCTGGCGTCCTTCCATGAAGCAATAATGGCGCAATAATAACCACTTCCTTGTGGAGGTTATAGAGAAATCCTGTTTATCCGCGACGAACTGTCCTTCACTCCACATCCTCCCTGCGCAACCCAATATCCTTCAACCGCTCATCACTCATCTGCTGTAACACGCGCCGGGTCTGCTTTTTCAGCCACCAGCTTCTCACCGCCTGCCAGAGTTGCACAAGGCCGATAAACGGCGCTTTGGCTTTGTTTTCGTGAAATTACATCTGCTGCCTCCTCATCTTTCAGAGGCTTCATCATCCGCCTTCTGGCAGCTCACAATGCAGATACAACTATTACTTTTATTTAACATACAGACAGGTTAAAACAGCATCTACAAATATCGTAAATTCAATAGATTGCAGATAAAATGTAGGTTTGATAAGCGTAGCGCATCAGGCAGTTTTTCGTATGCCATCAGTCTCTGATTAGTACTCGATCCATGGATCGCGCTTGCTTTCAGGCAAGGGCTGCTCTAATGCCTGTATTTGCTCTGCCGAAAGTCCGGTGATTTTTTGTATCCATTCAGGATCTGCCCCATTCTGCAACAACAATCGGAGGAGGCGCTGTTCCCCTTCTTCTTTCCCTTTCTCCCTCCCCAACAGCCATCCATCATGATGAATTCGCTCTGCAATCGTCATTATTCGCTCCCTTTGTTGTGGCATTCGACGGGTAAGTTCGCTGATAAACTTCTTAAAACGCGCTTCATCGCCAGTCAGTAAAATGTAATTTAACAGCGCAGTTATCTGGCTGTCATTAGCACACTCTGTAACCAGTAATACTACCAGTTGATCGATAAGCCCCATCAGATCGCGCTGGCGAATATGCTTTTGGATCAACTCCAACAGGGCGACTCTGCGATGCTGCACAATCTCGTCGTCCGGCACCACGGTGACATCCACCAGCGGGAACGCGGCGGAATAAAGTTTCCGTGCGGTAGCCGGGTCGGCAAATTCATCCAGCCAGCACAAAGACCAGGGATAAGGACTACGGCTACCGTGATAAAACAGCATAGGGATGACCAGCGGTAGCGGTTGGCGTTTATCATGCTCTATATGGCGCTGCATCACCGCCATGGAATATCGCATCAGACGAAAGGCCATATGAATATCCTCGCGGCTCTGATGTTCAATCACCACATAGATATAGCCATCACCTTCGCGGGTCTTTACCGACCACAGAATATCGGAGTGTAGCGCCCGCAATTTTTCATCGACAAAGCGGGCTGATTCCAGTTTTAAGGTGTCGAGATCGCACAGTTCACGTAAATCTTTGGGTAAGTGGATCTCCATAAAATCCCGCGCGGTGTCAGGGTGGGTGAGAAAGGATTTAAATAATGCGGCGTGCTGGTCGTGAAGTTTGTCATGGCGAGCCATCACCTATAAAAGAGATGGCCTGACTTTAGCGATTAATAAACCGACTCTCACCCGGTAATTTCCCATTCCCCGAGGCGCTTTCCAGGCTATTTTGGTTCTCCTGCAAGCGATACATTTTTCTGGAAGGCATCTCGATTTTTGCGTGAATCTACCGCCAGGCTCTATCCTTACGATATGAATAAAATCATTGAACTCCGACGCGCCAAAATGCTGGCGCTCTCTTTGCTGCTCGTCGCTGCTGCGACCTTTGTTGTTACGCTTTTTCTACCCGCCAATTTTTGGGTGAGTGGTGTTAAGGCTATCGCAGAGGCGGCAATGGTCGGCGCGCTGGCAGACTGGTTTGCGGTGGTGGCGTTGTTTCGCCGCGTGCCGATTCCGATTATTTCTCGCCATACGGCGATTATTCCGCGAAATAAAGACCGGATTGGCGAAAACCTCGGCCAGTTCGTGCAGGAAAAATTTCTTGATACCCAATCGCTGGTCGCGCTGATTCGTCGTCATGAACCGGCATTATTGATTGGCAACTGGTTTAGCCAGCCGGAAAACGCCCGCCGTGTCGGTCAGCATCTGTTGCAGATCATGAGTGGTTTTCTCGAACTGACCGATGATGCACGTATTCAGCGTCTGCTTAAGCGCGCGGTGCATCGGGCGATTGATAAAGTGGATCTTTCCGGCACCAGTGCATTGATGCTGGAGAGCATGACCAAAAACGATCGTCATCAGGTGCTGCTCGATACGCTGATCGCACAGTTGATAGCCCTGCTCCAGCGTGATAAATCGCGCAAATTTATCGCCCAGCAGATTGTCCGCTGGCTGGAGAGTGAACACCCGCTAAAAGCCAAAATTTTGCCTACCGAATGGCTGGGTGAACATAGCGCAGAGTTGGTTTCTGATGCCGTGAATTCTTTGCTTGATGATATCAGCCGCGATCGCGCTCATCAGATCCGCCATGCGTTTGATCGCGCCACCTTTGCGTTGATCGATAAGCTAAAAAACGATCCCGAAATGACGGCGCGCGCCGACAATATCAAAGCGTATCTGAAAGAAGATGAAGCCTTTAACCGCTATCTCAGTGAATTGTGGGGGGATTTACGGCAGTGGCTGAAAGCGGATATCAACAGCGAAGACTCTCGCGTGAAGGAGCGTATCGCGCGGGCAGGTCAGTGGTTTGGCGAGACGTTAATTGCCGATGACGCCTTGCGGGCGTCGTTAAATGGTCATCTCGAACAGGCCGCGCACCGCGTCGCGCCTGAGTTTTCGGCATTCCTGACGCGACACATTACTGACACGGTAAAAAGCTGGGACGCACGAGATATGTCACGGCAAATCGAGTTAAACATCGGCAAAGATCTCCAGTTTATCCGCGTTAATGGCACGCTGGTTGGGGGTTGTATCGGGTTGATACTGTATCTTTTATCGCAAATCCCGACCTTGTTATCCATCGGCAATTTTTAGAGATCAATGAAAATACGCTAAGAGGCTAACCGCGAGAGAGATCAAATAAACCACACTAAAAACATGGTAATAATGTGGCCTCTTTTCATCATCTCCCGTGTTACGGGGAAGGAAAATCATGTCACTTGTCACCGATCTACCCGCCATTTTCGATCAGTTCTCCGAAGCTCGCCAAAAAGGCTTTCTCACCGTCATGGATCTCAAAGAGCGCGGCATTCCGCTGGTTGGCACCTACTGCACGTTTATGCCGCAGGAGATCCCAATGTCCGCCGGGGCGGTTGTTGTCTCGCTCTGTTCCACCTCTGATGAAACCATTGAAGAAGCGGAGAAAGATCTGCCGCGCAACCTCTGTCCGCTGATTAAAAGTAGCTACGGCTTCGGCAAAACTGATAAATGCCCTTACTTTTCTGATCTGGTGGTCGGTGAAACTACCTGCGACGGCAAAAAGAAAATGTACGAGTACATGGCGGAGTTTAAACCCGTGCATGTGATGCAACTGCCGAACAGTGTGCAGGACGAGGCTTCGCGCGCGTTGTGGAAAGCTGAAATGCTGCGCTTGCAAAAGGTAGTGGAAGAACGTTTCGGGCAAGAGATCACAGAAGACGCGTTGCGCGATGCCATTACACTGAAAAATCGCGAACGCCGTGCACTGGCGAACTTCTATCATCTGGGGCAGTTAAATCCCCCGGCGCTTAGCGGCAGCGACATTCTGAAAGTCGTTTACGGCGCAACCTTCCGTTTCGATAAAGACGCATTGATCAATGAACTGGATACAATGACCGCCCGCGTTCGTCAGCAATGGGAAGAAGGTCAGCGGCTGGAGCCGCGTCCACGCATTTTAATTACCGGCTGCCCAATTGGCGGCGCAGCAGAGAAAGTGGTGCGCGCGATTGAAGAGAACGGCGGCTGGGTGGTCGGTTATGAAAACTGCACGGGGGCAAAAGCGACTGAGCAATGTGTGGCGGAAACGGGCGATGTCTATGATGCGCTGGCCGACAAGTATCTGGCGATTGGCTGCTCCTGTGTTTCTCCGAATGATCAACGTCTGAAAATGCTCAGCCAGATGGTGGAGGAGTATCAGGTCGATGGCGTGGTAGACGTGATTTTGCAGGCGTGCCATACCTACGCGGTGGAATCGTTGGCGATTAAACGTCACGTGCGCCAGCAGCACAACATTCCTTATATCGCCATTGAAACGGACTACTCCACTTCGGATATCGGGCAGCTCAGTACCCGCGTCGCGGCCTTTATTGAGATGCTGTAAGAGGTGGCTGTGAGGTATTCGATAGGCATTGATTCCGGTTCTACCGCCACCAAAGGGATCTTACTGGCAGACGGCGTAATTATGCGCCGTTTCCTCGTTCCAACGCCATTTCGCCCGGCAATAGCAATTACAGAAGCCTGGGAAACTCTGCGCGAAGGGTTAGAGACAACGCCGTTTCTGACGCTCACCGGTTACGGGCGGCAACTGGTGGATTTTGCCGATAAACAGGTGACGGAAATCTCCTGCCACGGGCTGGGAGCGCGATTTCTTGCGCCAGCAACGCGCGCGGTGATCGACATCGGCGGCCAGGACAGCAAAGTGATTCAACTTGATGGTGACGGTAATCTGTGTGACTTCCTGATGAATGACAAATGTGCGGCAGGAACCGGACGTTTTCTGGAAGTGATTTCGCGTACGCTGGGCACCAGCATCGAGGAACTCGACTGTATTACCGAAAATGTGCCACCGCACGCCATCAGCAGTATGTGTACGGTGTTTGCCGAATCAGAAGTGATCAGTCTGCGTTCTGCCGGGGTAGCGCCGGAAGCGATTCTCGCCGGAGTGATTAACGCTATGGCGCGCCGCAGCGCCAATTTCATTGCTCGTCTCTCCTGTGAAGCGTCGATTCTGTTTACTGGCGGTGTCAGCCATTGCCAGGTCTTTTCCCGGATGCTGGAAACTCACCTGGGAATGCCAGTACATACCCATCCTGATGCACAATTCGCTGGCGCAATTGGCGCAGCGGTGATTGGTCAGCGGCAGAGAAAACGGGCATGACGGAATTCTTATTTTTATTTCATTCAACGGTCGGCGTCGTGCAAACGCGCAAGGCGCTGCAAGCAGCGGGCATGGCTTTTCGCGTCTCGGATATTCCCCGTGAGTTACGTGGAGGCTGTGGGCTATGCATCTGGTTGAGGTGTCCTGCTGGTGAGGAAACACAATGGGTTATCCCAGGTCAAACAGAGTCAATTTATTATCAGCAGGATGGGAGCTGGCTGTGTATTGCAGATTACGATTCAACTCCGCGTTAAGGATTCATTAAGATCGCTACGTATACTTCTCGATATCTTATTGATTTGCCTTAAAGGGAATGCCATGACAAAAAGTTTTTCGTTACATAAACGCATCACGGGTATTGCTATTCTTTTTGCCATCGTAGTCGTGAGTTTTTTCTTTGTGCAATCTTGCGCCCGTAAAAGCAATCATGCGACATCATTTCAGAATTACCACGCCACCATTGGCGGCAAAGAAATTGAAGGTGTAACGAATAATATCTCCTCGCTGACCTGGTCGGCACAGAGCAATACCCTGTTTAGTACTATCAACAAGCCCGCGGCAATTGTTGAAATGACCACCAATGGCGACTTGATCCGCACTATTCCTCTGGATTTTGTAAAAGATCTCGAGACGATCGAATACATTGGCGATAATCAGTTTGTCATTAGCGATGAGCGCGATTATGCCATTTATGTCATTTCTCTTAATGAAAACTCAGAGGTGAAAATCCTCAAAAAAATAAAAATCCCGCTGCAGGAAACGCCGACCAATAGTGGTTTTGAAGGACTGGCTTATTCTCGCCAGGACCACACTTTTTGGTTTTTTAAAGAGAAAAACCCGATTGAGATCTATAAAGTTACCGGACTATTACGTAGTGACGAGTTGCACATTAGCAAGGATAAATCATTACAACGGCAATTTACTTTAGACGACGTGTCTGGCGCGGAATTTAACCCACAAAAAAATACACTTCTGGTGCTGTCTCATGAGTCTCGCGCACTCCAGGAAGTCCCCCAAACAGGCGAGGTCATCGGTGAGATGTCGCTTACCAAAGGTAGCCGGGGTTTGTCACATAACATCAAACAGGCCGAAGGGATAGCGATGGACGCCACTGGCAATATCTATATCGTTGGCGAACCCAATCTTTTTTATCGCTTTACCCCTACATCATCACATTAACAGGCTGGCATGTTTTCCTTTTTTGTTATTAACTTGTTAACAACAAAAAAAATACAAATAAGGTAAAACATGTCCCCTTCATTGCATCCCGTAGAACGCTTCTCTTTCAGCACCGCGTTTTTTGGGATGCTGGTTCTGACCTTAGGGATGGGGTTAGGCCGCTTTCTGTATACGCCAATGCTACCTGTCATGCTGGCGGAAGGAACGTTTTCATTTAGCGAACTGTCGTGGATTGCCAGCGGCAACTACGCAGGGTATCTGGCAGGCAGCATGCTGTTTTCATTCGGCGCGTTTCATCTGCCGTCGCGTCTGCGCCCGTTTTTATTGGCTTGCGCCCTGGCAACCGGATTATTGATCCTCGCGATGGCATGGTTGCCAACTTTTGTTCTGGTGTTGTTGATTCGCTTTCTGGCGGGCGTCGCCAGCGCCGGAATGCTGATATTCGGCTCGACGCTGATTATGCAACATACCCGCCATCCCTTTGTGCTTGCGGCGCTGTTTTCTGGCGTTGGCGTCGGTATCGCGCTGGGCAATGAATATGTGCTGGCGGGACTGCATTTTACCCTCTCCTCGCAAACATTGTGGCAAGGAGCCGGAGCGCTTTCTGCCATTATATTGATTGTTCTGGCACTATTGATCCCGTCGAAAAAACACCTCATCGCGCCTGCGCCGTTGGCAAAAAACGATCAACAGATGATGAGTTGGTGGTTGCTGGCGATTCTGTATGGTCTGGCAGGTTTTGGTTATATCATCGTCGCCACTTATCTGCCGCTGATGGCGAAAGATGCAGGCTCGCCATTGTTAACCGCCCATCTCTGGACGCTGGTTGGCTTGTCGATTGTCCCGGGTTGCTTTGGCTGGCTGTGGGCGGCAAAACGCTGGAGAGCGTTACCTTGCCTGACAGCGAACTTACTGGTGCAGGCGATCTGCGTACTGTTAACCCTCGCCAGCAGCTCGCCTTTATTACTCATCATCAGTAGTGTTGGGTTTGGCGGCACCTTTATGGGTACCACCTCGCTGGTGATGACCATCGCCCGCCAGCTTAGTGTGCCGGGAAACCTCAACCTGTTAGGCTTTGTGACGCTTATTTACGGCATTGGGCAAATTCTTGGCCCGGCGCTGACCAGTTTGCTCGGCAACGGAACATCGGCTCTCGCCAGTGCCACTCTCTGTGGCGCAGCGGCGTTGTTTATTGCGGCGCTGATCTGCACAGTGCAATTGTTTAAGCTGCAAGTGGTGACTTCATAAGGGCTGTTTCCCTTGCCAGTCAAGAAACTCAACCGCAACAGTTGATGTCAGCCAGACCCCGTTTTCCGCTTGCCAGAAAGGTATTCCTCGTTTCGCCATTTCCTGTGCTTTGACGGTTAAGATAACCGGCGCTCCGTGTCTTTCTCCTACTTTGCGAGCTGTCGCTTCATCAGCAGAGAGATGCACATAGTGACGCTCCCCTGCAATTAATCCCTGACTTTTTATCGCCTCAAGGAAACGACTTGCCGTACCGTGGTAGAGAAATTGTGGCGGTGTTTTTTCGGTGAAGGCAATAGCGACCTGCGAAGTCGAATGCCCCTGAACAGCACGAATACACCTACCATCACTGGAATAACTAAAGCGCTTCTTATCACTGGTGGCGACCACGGAATCCAGTAATGCACGCGTTAACCGCTTGCCCGCTTTTTGTGCACAGAGTATGAGCTTATCGATATTCGCCCACCCTTCACGATCCAGCACGATGCCAATCGCCTCTGGTTTATGTCGGAGGACAAAACTTAAAAACTTACTCGTATCCGCCAGATCTTTTTCACTGTACTTTGCCATTTTGCATTCATCCTTGTATTTTCCGCCTTTACTTACTCATCGTTATTGTCACTGTGTTTATGAATTTTCTGCAACTCAATCCTATTTTTCCACTCTGCAAAAAACACGTAGCAACACACGGTCACAAAAACGTTGTGGGAATGCCCGGTGAAGCGGCAACTGTCTTTTAGCCACGTTGATGAGTATGGACGACGCGGTCGGCGTTGCTGCCAGCCAGGCGACCGCGGGCGCATTAACCGATCATGATGTCACCGTTTTACTGCTCGCGATGTATTTAATGGGCAACCCGGTGCAAAATGTCGGTCGCTGCCTGGAGACAGCCGAAGTGAATGCCAAATATTACCCGCATATCATTACGGTCTGCGTGATTAACGCATTGCTGTCGATTTGGGTTATGCAGCTTATTGTTTAACAAGGAGTTACCATGATTGATTATTCCGCAGCCGGTTTTACCCTGTTGCAGGGAGCGCATTTGTATGCGCCGGAGGATCGGGGTATTTGCGATGTGTTAATCGCTAACGGCAAGATTATCGCCGTTGCCAGCAATATCCCTTCTGACATCGTACCGGACTGCACGGTTGTCGATCTCAGCGGGCAGATCCTCTGTCCGGGTTTTATTGATCAACACGTCCATTTGATTGGCGGCGGTGGTGAAGCTGGCCCCACAACACGCACGCCGGAAGTAGCATTAAGCCGCCTGACGGAAGCGGGCGTCACGTCGGTAGTTGGCCTGCTGGGCACTGACTCTATCTCTCGCCATCCGGAATCCCTACTCGCCAAGACCCGAGCACTCAATGAAGAAGGCATCAGCGCCTGGATGCTGACCGGTGCTTATCATGTACCTTCCCGCACCATTACGGGTTCTGTGGAAAAGGATGTGGCGATTATCGATCGCGTGATTGGCGTGAAATGTGCCATCTCTGATCACCGCTCTGCCGCGCCGGATGTTTACCATCTGGCCAATATGGCAGCAGAATCCCGCGTTGGTGGCTTGCTCGGCGGTAAGCCTGGCGTCACCGTGTTCCACATGGGCGACAGCAAAAAGGCGTTACAGCCCATCTATGACCTCCTGGAAAACTGCGATGTGCCAATCAGTAAGTTGCTGCCGACGCATGTTAACCGCAACGTGCCTTTGTTTGAGCAGGCGCTGGAGTTCGCGCGCCAGGGTGGCACCATCGACATTACCAGCAGCATTGACGAACCGGTCGCCCCTGCCGAAGGTATTGCCCGCGCCGTTCAGGCGGGTATTCCGCTGGCACGCGTCACCCTTAGCTCTGACGGCAACGGCAGCCAACCCTTCTTCGACGACGAAGGGAATTTAACCCATATCGGCGTTGCGGGTTTTGAGACGTTGCTGGAAACCGTGCAGGTGCTGGTTAAAGACTACGGTTTCAGTATCAGCGATGCCCTGCGCCCGCTCACCAGTAGCGTAGCCGGTTTCCTTAACCTGACCGGGAAAGGTGAAATCCTGCCAGGTAATGACGCGGATTTGCTGGTATTGACACCGAAGCTGCGCATTGCGCAGGTATACGCTCGCGGCAAACTGATGGTCAAAGACGGCAAGGCGTGTGTGAAAGGAACGTTTGAAACTGCATAAGCGGTTACGAGAATACCTGACAATTCAACTGGAAATTCGCAGCGGTAGCTTATTGTTCTGAATCGGGACGAGCTGGTGATCCCGATTCAGGCCTACGCATACCGAATGAACACCTGCATAAATCCAGTAGCGGAACGCTTCTGGCGTGAAATACGCGAGCTGGAAATTGTGCTTAGCTGAAATTTTTCTGGAGAAAATTGGATTCTGACATTAACGCCGGATGGAGATTAATCCATCCGGCAAACGCATTTATTATCTTGAATAACTCAGGCTTTTGCTTCATTAAAACGCAGTAAACGGAAACCTGTAGAAGCATAAATCAACGCAAATATCATCGAGCAGAAACAGAACACACAGTACGGCAGATAACTAAACGTCGGAACACCCAATGTTGTTGCCATATATAACCCAGCAGCCGACCACGGAATAATTGGCGCACTCATGGTGCCAAAATCTTCCAGCGTTCGGGCTAAGACTAATGGTGATAAATTAAGATCTTCGAACTTCTTCATCATCAATTCGGAAATAACAATCTTATTTAAACCATCAGAACCGGTAAGCAAGTTAATGATTATTGCTAAAACACCGCTTGCCAGAATAGCACCAAAAGCACTTTTTATTTTGTTTGCCGCACTTTGTAATGTGACATCCATCATTCCAGTTCCCGTCAGGATGCCAGCAAACATCATGGCACAGATAATAAATGACAGGAAACCGCCCTGATTATTAAGCCCCCCCTGTTCAAGTAGTTCTTTCACCGAAGGTAGCAACGTCGTTGAATCAGTGATCATCGTCAGACGGAAACCACTCATTGTGGCCTTAATACCTTCTGCCAACGGGAAACCTTGATACAGCCATCCAACCAGCACTGCCACAAATGCACTGCTTAATAATGCAGGTACTGTAGGCAAACGCAAAAAGGTAAAGCACAAAACAATAAGCATAGGTAATAGCGGTAACAAACCAAACTTATATAATTCTTTGAGCTGTACCAGCATTTGCATACTTTCTGGAGAAATAGACCCTGTAGAAGTATGAATCATCCCCAGCCAGGTAAAAAACAACAGGCTAATAATCGTTGATGGGATGGTTGTCCAGAGCAGATATTTAATCAGATCATAGAGTTTAGTTTTGGTAACCGCAGAAGTCAGGTTGGTTGTATCACTTAATGGTGAAAGTTTGTCGCCAAAATAAGCCCCAGTAACAATGGCCGCCGCCAGAATCGGAAGATCGGCATTTAAGCCAGAACCAATCCCCATTAGGGCAACACCAATTGAAGCGACAGACCCCCATGATGCTCCAGAAACATAGGACAACACTGCGTTCAGAAAAAACGCTATGGCATAAAGCCATGCGGGAGCAACCAGTAACATACCGTAATAAACCAGCATCGGCAGCGTACCCGCATAGCTCCATGTCGCGACCATAAAGCCAACGAAAATAACAATAAGTACTGGTGCCATTACTGCCGAAATTTTATCAATAATAAAACCCTGGATTTCATCCCAGGTATACTTCAGCTTAGCCATCGCAATAATGCAGGAAAAAGCCGCTGAAATTAATAAACAGACGCTGGCAGGCCAGCCCATAACGCCGATGCCAACAACTAACACGATCATCATAAAAATGATCGGTGTTAGCGCGACATAAAAACTGGGTTTTTCTCTCATAACTCTATTCCCTGTTAAAATACTTTAACGCCATTTTGCTGTAAGCGTTCCTGTACAGCCTTAATATCCACCTGTGAAACGGCAGTATTATTTTTAATAGCGATTGCAGCGGCCGTTCCTGCACCTTCTCCAGTAACAATGCAGCAGCCCATATTGCGAATTGTCGCGTATGCAAAATTATCTGCATCAATTGCTCTTCCGCAAACCAGCAGATTCTCAACTTGCTGCGGAATCATTACACCATAAGGGATTTGAAAATAATGCGCTTCGAGAGGTAATTTAAGATGGCCATTGCCATCTATAAATTCAGGGAATACACCTATCGAGTCAGCATGACGCCCTTCATTACAAATATCATCTTCAGTTAGTTTATTTCGCCCAAGAATATGTCTTGATTCCCTTGTTCCCACTGTCATACCGAAGTTTTTTAATTGTGCTTGTTCGAATCCTGGCTGGAACTGACGCAAAGCTTCAATTGCCTGCATAGCTTGCTTACGGCCTTCTATTTCCGCACGTGTCAGGTCAAAAACATCCGTACAATCAACAGCCGGGATGCTAACAACGTTCAAATAATTTGCATCTCCATACTCGGTGACCGTACTCCAGGAACCACCTAACGTCACATCCTTTGGAATAATTCCTGCAGATTTTCCTTTCGCAAAGACTTTACCCAGATAAGGACTAAACATATCACGACAAGATTCATGGACATCATAAGACCAATTTTTATTTTCTTCGTCTGCTCCCCAATCACCATATTTAGGCTGAGTGGTCTTAATATTTTGCATAAACGCGTCTTTATTCACATTTGCACAGCTAAAAACAGTTGTCATGCACATTAGTTCTGCACGATCGCGCTTAATAAATGGTGCCCCGGCAAACCATGCAATATCAGCATCGCCAGTACAGTCAATAATGACATTCGCCAAAATAGCCTGACGTCCTGATTTACTCTCAGTGATTACTCCGAGTAAATTATTACCCTGCTTAATAACATCAACAGCAGTAATATGCAGTACGCGACGTACACCTGCCTGTTCAAGCATTGCATCCGCAACGAGTTTGAAACGCTCGGCGTTAATAGCCTGACTATTCGATTGCGGCTCGGGGCTGGACGCCCCCATTGATCTTGCGGTTTCTTCTATTTCGCGCGCCAGCCCGCCTGACTCCACCGTATTTTCATGACGCCACCAGGCAATTGACTCTACACCAGCCGTCGTCATCATGCCGCCAAAACAGCCGAAACGCTCAATCAGCATCGTTGTCGCCCCCTCACGAGCGGCACTCATTGCTGCAGCAATACCCGATGGCCCGCCGCCGACAACTAATACTTCTGTGGTTGCCAGAACAGGTATATTGCGAGCGGGTTCCAGATAAAATTCCATACTTTATCTCCGTATTCAATAATTGAGTAAAATAAACCCTCGCGCTTATATAAGCGCGTTGATATTTTTAATTATTAACAAGCAACATCATGCTAATACAGACATACAAGGAGATCATCTCTCTTTGCCTGTTTTTTATTATTTCAGGAGTGCGCACACATTTTCTTGCCCCTTAACTTATTATCATAATGGTATTTATGGAGCACATCACAATATTTCAATTCAATTCAGTCACTGCACCAAAATGAAACATTGCGATATTAAAGCCTTTTCAATTTGAAAAGCGTCAGTCTGCATGTTCAACATCCGGATAGAGATTATAGTTTTTAAGCTTACGCCATAATGTTGTACGACCAATTTTTAATACCTCAGCGGCTTTAGTCAGATTCCATTCGCAGACGCGACATGTATGCTCGATAGCTTGCATCTCCAGTTCGGCCAGTGAAGTAAGATGAGGGATATCATCTTCACCACTACCGTTATTTTGGCGGATATCCAAAGGAATATTCTCCAACCCGAGAACAAGCCTATTGCAGTTAATAAAAACCTTCTCCATTCGATTCTTGAACTCAGATATGTTCCCAGGCCAACGGTACTCAAGCAGAACTGCATTTGCATCTGGCGTGATCGTCATTTTCTTTCTGGTACGTTCCTGATATTTATCAATAATATCATCAACCATTTGCTTGAGATCTTCCCGACGTTTACGCAATGGCGGGATCTCAATTTCATTCATGGAGATCTCATAATATAACTGGCGGCTAAAAGCCCCTTGCTGAACGTACTCGCGTAAAGAACTACTGGTACATGTAATCAAACGAAAACGTACGGGGATAAAACGATGGCTGTCTGATCTTGTAACAAGTCCAGTTTTTAATACTTTCAATAAAACACTCTGAACCTCTCCAGAAAGATATTCCACTTTATCCAGATATAAGGTGCCATTATGCGCCAGCTCAAATTTCGATGGCGAAGGGCCAACATCAGAGCCAAGAAGTTCGTGTAAGATATTTTCTGGTGATAGCATCTGACAATCCACAGAAATAAACGGTCCATCACGTTGCTCGCTCTCATTATGTATTGCCATCGCCAGACTCAATTTGCCCACCCCTTCTTCACCATTGATCAGAATCGGAGAGATAGACTTAATTGCCCGGCGAGCGATAAGCAGTACCTGCTTCATGCCGCTTGAAGCTGCATGTAAACTATCAAAGGTAAAATTTGCGTTAGTACTTATTTGTTGTTGGGCTATTTTTCTAATTTTATCTAACGGGTGAAGAAAAAGTAGAAACGAACCATCACTCAGTGGACGAAGGGTAACCATTAGCTCAATGAACTCACCACGACATTCAAGAACAATTTGCTTTTGTGATAGTTTATTTCGTTGCGTAATTGCCTCATTTAAAATAGGCGGAAATACGAATCCTTTTCTAATGTTCTGACCAATTAAATTTTCCTTATCAATACTCAGTAATATTTGCGCCTGAGGATTGACCATTGTAATTAAAGAATTGCTATTCCAACAAATAAAACCATCATCCATACATTCAATCACTGCATTGTGTTGACAGAGCACTTTATTTATTAATTTTTGCTCATTTTCAATATAGATATAGTTAGCAATTTCTGTGGCACATGAATATGATGTTCTTAATTTAACGAGTTCTGCTGTTGCTTCAGTTATGCATAAAATATATCCATGAATATTACCATAATAATCAATGACTGGAGCGGAGCTCATTGCATAGCTATGCAATTGCTCACTGAAATGCTCTGCACCTTCCAGTTGCGTATATAAATTTGTTTCCCGGCAGAGACCATATACATTGGTTCCAATTCCATCTTCCGCCCATGACATGCCAGATTCAATCCCTAAATCTCTCAATTGACTGGAATAATCATCTGCTGCATATAACGATAATACCCAACCGTGAGGATCTAGGATTAAAAATGCCAGGTGGCCATCACCAGACAGCGTAAAATGGTCTTCAACAACTCTTTGCGAAATTCTAATAAACTCTTTGTTACGAGATAAAATCGTTTGTAATGTTTGCCCGGAAGCTTTAACAGGTGTGTTCCAGTGGCGAGGATCACAATGCTTCAGGCATTTTTGCCATGATCGCAGCATTACATGATTTGTCGAATTTGTTGCAACCCAACCATGCTTAACAAACATTTTCCATTTATTTTTTAGATCATTATGATACGACTCTTTATTCATTATAAGAATATCCATTTAAGTCACTTTTAGAACTTGTATCAGAATGCTATGGCAGTAAGATTGATCAAACGCAATAATATCAGGTCTACTTTGCTACAAAAACAGACCCTATCAACAATGTAATAACTCATCCATTAGAAAGAATAACCTTTAAAGCAATAAAAAACGAACGATACATTAGATAAATTTTAAAACTGCCAACAACATCTGAAATCTTTGTACTTGATATTTATAATTATCCAAACTGAAACAATATCATCATTAAAGCTGTTTCAGTGTGAAACAGTACAGCGAAAATTGTTCTGCCATTTCATTTCCTCAAAGATATTTCATCGTTAAATTCCAACATTGGCTGGCTATTCTAATCAGCGTAAATATCAGGAGAAATAATGTATGGCGAGGATGCGTGCAATCGAAGCTGCAGTAGAAATACTGAAAAAAGAAGGCATTAGCGTTGCTTTTGGTGTTCCCGGCGCAGCAATAAACCCACTCTATGCTGCGATGAAAAAATCAGGCGGTATCGATCACATTCTGGCCCGTCATGTTGAGGGCGCTTCGCATATGGCTGAAGGTTACACTCGCAGCCATAATGGCAATATTGGCGTGTGTATCGGCACATCTGGCCCTGCGGGTACTGATATGATCACCGGCCTTTATTCTGCCTCCGCGGATTCTATTCCTATTCTGTGCATTACTGGTCAGGCCCCTGTAGGAAAACTTCATAAAGAAGATTTTCAAGCCGTCGATATCGAGGCAATCGCCACGCCAGTGACTAAAATGGCACGCACTATTCTCGAAGCGGGTCAGTTACCGGGAATATTTCAAAAAGCCTTTTGGGAAATGCGTTCAGGCCGCCCTGGCCCGGTTCTTTTGGATCTCCCTTTTGATGTTCAGATGGCCGAAATTGAGTTTGATATCGATCTCTATCAGCCACTCCCCCCCTGGCAACCCCAGGCAACGCTGGCCCAGGCAGTACGCGCATTAGAAATGCTAAACCGCGCCGAAAAACCGGTAATCATCGCTGGCGGTGGAATTATTAACGCCGAAGCAAGCGAACTGCTACGCGAGTTTGTCGAATTAACCGGCGTTCCCGTCATTCAAACCTTACGCGGCTGGGGTGCATTATCAGACGATCATCCGCTAATGATTGGCCGCATGGGATGTCAGGCGGGTCACCGCTATGGCAATGCCAGTTATCTGGCCTCAGATTTTGTTTTTGGTATCGGTAACCGTTGGGCAAACCGCCATACCGGAGCCCTTGAGACCTACACAGAAGGTCGCAAATTCATTCATGTTGATATCGAGCCTGCGCAAATTGGCCGAATATTTGCGCCAGATCTGGGTATTGTTTCAGATGCTGAAAGCGCCTTAACGCTATTTATTCAAGTTGCCCGTGATATGAAAGCACGCGGCGAGCTGAAAGAACGCAGTAATTGGGTTGCCGAATGTGCCGAGCGTAAACGTACAATGCTTCGTCGCTCAGACTTTGATTGTAATCCGATTAAACCGCAACGCGTTTACCATGAAATGAATAAGGTTTTCGGACCTGAAACGCGCTATATCTCGACAATTGGCCTGGCACAAATTGCTGCGAACCAATTTTTGCATGTTTACCGCCCGCGCCACTGGATTAATGCCTGCCAGGCAGGCCCGCTAGGCTGGACAATGCCCGCTGCACTGGGCGCGGTAAAAGCTGATCCAACGGTTCCCGTTGTGGCAATATCCGGTGACTACGATTTTCAATTCTTAATTGAGGAATTAGCCGTCGGCGCACAATTTAATCTTCCGTATATCCATGTATTACTTAACAACGCTTATCTTGGTTTGATTCGTCAATCACAACGCGCATTTGATATTGATTACTGCGTTCAATTGTCATTTGAAAATATTAATGCTCCAGAGATTGATGGTTATGGCGTTGATCATAAAGCGGTGGTAGAGGGATTAGGGTGTAAAGCTATTCGAGTTTTCGCACCACAGGATATTGAACCTGCACTGCAAGAAGCTCAGCGTTTGCGTGACGAATTTCACGTACCGGTGGTCGTAGAGATTATTACCGAGCGAGTGACTAATATCGCTATGGGGCCTGACATTAATAAAGTCACAGAATTTGAAGAAACTCTCGACTTATAGGGGAACGGAATTATGGCAAAATTTGCAGCAAATTTATCAATGCTTTTTACCGAGCATCCATTTATTGAACGTTTTGCGCAAGCAAGTCACGCAGGGTTCCAGGGTGTTGAATATCTTTTCCCCTATGACTTTTCCACTGACGAGTTGGCTTCGCAACTGCATCAACATAATCTGAGTCAGGTTCTGTTTAATCTTCCTGCGGGTAACTGGCAAGATGGCGAGCGAGGTATCGCATGTCATCCAGGCCGGGCAAAAGAATTTCAGGAGGGTGTTTCCAGGGCGATAATGTATGCACAAGCGCTTAACTGTTCACAAGTTAACTGTCTCGCAGGGAAACATCCCGGTGGTTATTCGCACGAACAATGCCATGAAACACTGGTCGAAAATTTACGTTATGCGGCAGATAAGCTGGCATCTCATGGGGTAAAGCTGGTTCTGGAAGCCATTAATACAAAAGATATTCCCGGTTTTTTTGTTAACAACACCAGACAAGCACTCAATATTATTCATGCCGTAAATAATCCTAATTTGCGCTACCAATACGATATTTATCATATGCAAATTATGGAAGGGAATATTGCCATAACGCTCAAAAACAACCTGGAGAACATTGGACATATTCAATTAGCCGACAACCCAGGACGCCATGAGCTAGGTACGGGAGAAATTAATTATCCGTGGTTACTGAATTATATTGACCAGATAGGTTATCAGGGGTGGATTGGTTGCGAATATATTCCATCTACGACCACGGCGGAAAGTCTGGACTGGCTAAAAAATGAGACGCATATTTAAACTCTAAGGATATTTATCATGAATATTGGATTTATCGGTACAGGTATAATGGGTAAGCCGATGGCTTATAATTTACAACAAGCCGGACATACCCTTTATTTTTCAGCACATTTTGAACCCGCACCGCAAGAACTGATTGGTGAACGTGGCATTGTTTGCTCTACTCCCCGTGAAGTTGCGCAGGAATGTGAAATCATCATCACCATGCTCCCAGATACACCGCATGTTGAGGATGTTCTTTTTCATCCTCACTATGGCGTAATACACGGTTTAAGCCAGGGGAAGGTTGTGATTGATATGAGTTCAATTTCCCCGGTTGCCACCAAGGCGTTTGCGCAACGTATTATCGCGGCTGGCGCGGAATATATCGATGCACCCGTCTCCGGAGGTGAAGTTGGTGCGAAAGCCGGGACGCTTTCCATTATGGTTGGCGGACGAGAAGAAGTTTATTTGCAGATCAAACCAATTCTGGAACTGATGGGTAAAAATATCACCCTGGTCGGCAATGCCGGTGATGGTCAAACGTGTAAAGTCGCTAACCAAATTATTGTTGCACTGAATATTGAAGCGGTGGCTGAAGCCCTGCTCTTTGCCAGCAAATCAGGTGCTGATCCCGCCCGTGTACGTGAAGCTCTGATGGGGGGGTTTGCTTCCTCTCGCGTGCTGGAAGTTCATGGCGAACGGATGATCAAAGGAACATTCGAACCCGGTTTTCGTATTAGTCTGCATCAAAAGGATCTGAATCTGGCACTGGAAAATGCCCGCCTGTTGAATACACCGCTACCTAACACGGCGCTGACACAACAATTATTTAGCGCCTGCGCTGCGCTCGGCGGCAAAGAATGGGATCATTCCGCTTTAATTCGGGCGCTTGAAACACAAGCCAATTACACCATTCGTAAATAATGAACAAAGGGGACCACTGGTTCCCTTTGTTCACTCGTTGCCCAGCCCCATCCCCTTATTTTGAGAGACCTGCTATGAAGATAGTTATCTCCCCCGACTCCTTTAAAGAATGCCTTCCCGCATGGAAAGTAGCCGAAGCACTGGCAACTGGCTGGCGCAAGGTCCTGCCAGGCAGCCAACTGGTGTGTTTGCCCGTGGCTGACGGTGGCGAAGGCACGCTCGAAACACTCATTCATGCGACTGACGGTACGTTTTACACTAAAACCGTCACTGGACCGCTTGGCGAATCGATACATGCGCAATACGGTATTTTAGGCAACCAAACTACCGCAGTGATAGAACTGGCACAGGCTTCAGGGCTAGAGCTGGTTTCCCCAGTCCTGCGCTCGCCCCTTTATACGACGTCGTTCGGAACTGGCGAACTTATTCTCGCTGCACTGGAACACAATATTGATACCGTTATTCTGTGCCTGGGTGGTAGTGCTACTAATGATGGTGGCGTTGGATTAATGTCGGCACTGGGCGCGCTGTTCACTGATGCTGATGGAAATTCTGTTTCGGTTAATGGTATGGGGCTGTCAGCAATTCACCATATTGACTTACAACATCTCGATCCACGGTTGAAAAATGTGAAATTTATTGCGGCCTGTGATGTCACCAACCCACTAACCGGTGATAACGGCGCAACCCGGGTTTTCGGTCAGCAAAAAGGGGCCAGTGCTGATGATCTTGAGCAACTGGAGCAGGGAATGAAAAACTATGCCCGTTGCATCCACCATTGCTGTGGTAAAGACGTCGACGCAATACCCGGAGCCGGGGCTGCAGGCGGCGTTGGCGCAGCGTTGATGGCGTTTCTTGATGCTCGTCTACAGCCCGGTATTTCGCTCGTGCTGGAAGCTATTCAATATACCCAGCATTTAAAATATGCGGCCCTGGCGATTGTCGGTGAAGGTAAATTAGATAGTCAGAGCCTGAATGGCAAAGCGCCTGTGGGTGCTGCCAAAATCGCCCAAATGATGGGGGTTCCGGTGATAGCAATCGCCGGGTATATCGACGATCAACTTGATCTGAATGAATTACGTCAGTGTGGAATAGAGGCCTGTTTTTCCGTCGTCAATGGCCCTTGTGATTTACCCACCGCGCTGAGTCAAGGGGAAGATAATTTAATTCGCCTTGGAGAGAATCTGGCGGGATATTTTCGTGCGGTTCTAAGTTAATTCCCGTTCGGTAAAATGCCCAATAATGCAAATTATCGGGCATTCCTGAACATCATATTCCAGCAACACTTACATTGTTTTTCTCATCAACTGCAAGTTGCGTCAAAAAACTCTTCAACAGGATAATCACGACACCGCAAAGCGGTAATCCGGCCAGAATAGAGACCGTTTGTAGCGGCTGCAAACTTTGCGCATCAAGAAGATAGAGAGTGATGGCGACGACTCCGGTCATAATCAACCAAAATGCCACATTCCAGAATGCAGGTTCACTATCACAATCTGCCCGTTTTTGCGTTGCAAAACCGAGGGCATAACCGACAGTACAGTGTCCGGTTATATATGAAATTAACGCTATAGCCCCAAAAGCAACCAAAAATATCTGACTTGCGGGTAGCTGTTCCAGCAAGCGAGAAACGACAACGCCTCGCCCTTGTTCATTCAGAATAGGAACAAAATCGATAAGATGAGTTGTCTGCAACGATAAGCCGAAATTAGCCAGTACCATATAGAAAACCATGCATCCCAATGAACCAGCGAGGGTTCCGCAAACAATCAATTGCCGGATCGTCCTTCCCTTTGAAATGCGGGCAATAAATAAACCAAATGGGATGGCATATACGACCCACCATGAAAAATAAAATACAGTCCACATTTGTGGGAATCCGCTACGGCCAATAGCATCGGTACTTAAACTCATTGCCACAAAGTTTTGTAGCATCAGGCCGAGACCATCAATTGACTGGTTAAGTATAAATGCCGTTGGTCCACAAATCAGGATTGCCATAAGCATCAAAATATCGGCACGTATATTCCAGTTACTGGCCCATGCAACACCTTTCTTAAGTCCAAAAAAGAGAATTAATAATGGCACCAGCGTCCAGATAAAAATAACCATGACATTGATAAACCGCCCTGCGGGATCCAGATTGAATACATGGCAAAATACGGCAGAAATCATCGGTGTTCCCAGCGCCAGAGACGTCACTGCGCCACCGAGTAAACCAAACATATAGAAAAAGTTTACACAATGCCCGCAAAAACCATCAGCGCGAGCCCCCAGACATCCACGACATAATTCACTGACTTTTAATGATTTTGTTTTCTTAACATGCATAAACCAGCCAATGGGAACGGCACAAATCAGATACCATGCCCATGCTGACGGTCCCCAATGAAACATGCCATAAGCAGAGGCCCAACGAGCAGCCTGAGAGCTTCCTGCTGCTGCACCAAAAGGAGGTTGTTGAATGATCCAAATCCACTCTACAGAGGCAAGATATAACAGGCTCCCCCCCGTTCCGGAGGTAAAAATAAGGCCAAGCCAGGTCAACAAGCTGAAGTCAGGTTTTTCTCCAGGCTGGCCTAACAAAATATTCCCATAACGTGAAAAGGCCAGCCACAGACAACAAAGCACAACCAAAAAAGTCATGACCAAAAAAATACCACCCATTTCCCAGGTTAGGAAATGATGCATTTCATTAATATATTTACTGGTATTTTGTGGGTATATCGTCAAACACAGAATGATTATCGCAATAAATATCATTGCTGGAATAAAAACATTCAGTTCAATCAAAGAGAAGCGTTTTTTGAAATATTGCATGTCAGTCTCCTGAATGTTTTCATTCAATGAGGACGAATATTTCGCCGTTCCTTTTTCATTTGTTGCAATTGTCGGGAAAGGCGTAAAGAAAAAAATGCGCAAATAAGTGAGAGCGCAGCAATACAATACAGGGAAAAACCACGCTGATGTTGTTGCAGCATAAACAGGAATATCCCCAAAAAGAGGCCGCAGAGAACTGTGGTTATCCAGTAATTGGCACTTAAGTGCTCCAGATCATCATCCCTCATGGTATTTCTCCTGCAAGGCGCAGAGAGACTTTTTCCCCTCTGCGCCTTGTTGTTATGCCAGACGCACACCCTGCTGTTTCAGCGTGTTTTGCAAATCAGGGATAGCAACCTGACGCACGGTGCAATGTTGCTGTAGCGATACTACCGCCGCAGTCCCTGCAGCCTCACCAGTTACAGCACAACACATCATGTTGCGCATGGAAGTATGCGCGACGACGCCTGCGGAAATACAGCGCCCGGCGACCAGCAAATTCTCCACTTTTTGCGGCACCAGGCAGCCGTAGGGAATCTGAAAGAAGCGACCGGTCGTTGGCAAAATGAGATAACCGGAACCATCAATAAATTCCGGGAAGATCCCTACGCTATCTGTGCATCGCCCCTGGTTAAGGACGTAATCGTCAGCAATACGGATTTTCCCCTCGATAAGCCGTGATTCACGTGTGCCCAGCGTGGCACCAAAATTGCGTAGCCGCACATTTTCAAAGCCCGGAACATAGTGGCGTAATGCGTCAATCGCCCATAATGCTTGCTGCCTTCCGGCGATCTCTGCTTTGGTTAAATCGAAGACATCAGTACAGTCAAAACCAAAGGCGTACACCATATTCATTTGAAAAGCTTCGCCGCTTTCAGAAAAGGTTGACCAGGTTCCGGCAATCGCCTGTGCGTCGCCTGGGATGACCCCATCCTGTTGCGCGCGGGTAAAAATATCCTCCATATACGGGCTAAACATCTGGTCTTCTTTACCCGTAGTTTGAATCGTCCAGTTTTTCCCCCAATCCGCGTAGGTTGGCTTAAGTTCTTCCTCAACAAAACGGTTAAAGCGGGCCACATCAACACCAGCGCAACTGAACATTACGGTGACGCCCATCAATTGGTCCTTGCTCCGTTTCGTCCAGGGCGCGCCAGCACGAGCGGCAATATCAGCATCCCCCGTGCAATCGACGATTCTTTTCGCCAGAATTGCCCCCCGGCCAGATTTATTCTCGACGATAACACCGCATAACGTATCCCCTTCCTTGATCACGTCCACAACCCAGGAGTGATATAACGGCTCAACGCCAGCTTCCGTTATCATCTGATCGGCAACAACTTTAAACCCCTCTGTATCTATAACTTCGCTAATTGACTGAGGTTCTGGTCGCGTAAAACCCAATGCTCGTGCGCGACCTTCATATTCACGACAGATCCCTTCACAATCTACCGTCCCCGGATGACGATACCAGGCAAAACTTTCCACACCGACCTGCGTCAATACGCCGCCAAGCGATCCGTAACGCTCAACAATCATGGTTCTGGCACCTAACCGCCCCGCGGCTATCGCCGCCGTTAAACCTGCCGGACCGCCACCGATAACCAGAACATCCGTTTGCGCAATGACTGGCGTTTGTCGCGCACTTTCGTTAATCATGTCCACTATTTATTCCCCCGTCGGACTCAGGATGCACAGTCCACATTGTTTTGAGTAATTTCATTACCTTGATTCTTACTTTTACGATTCACACGCTGGAGGACCAGCGCGGCGATAAGGCCGATGAATGCGCAAACCAGCATGAACAGGAAGACATCCTGGTAACCGGCAATACCCGGTTTACGGTCGACCATATTGCCCACCATCGTGTAGCAGTAGATTTCCGGGAAATAGGTCAGTAAAGAGATCAAGCCAGCAGCAGTCCCTGTAACTTTTGCCGGAATGCGTACCTCATCAATAATTGAGAAGAACACTGCATTCGCGGAGTAAATAAACACGCCCAGGGCAACCATGTTCGCCAACGCGATGGTGACATAACGAGATTCACCAGGCAGGAAGAAATAAACGGTAGTAAAGACAATCATGCCGATGAAGGCGTAGATCATAAAACGCGTGCGTGACGCGCAGCGGTCAGCCAGTTGTCCGCCAATTAACCCGCCCATCGCAAATAACACATAGGCGCGAAGAATACTGGCAACTGCCACTTCCGATTCGCCCATATGCAGGATCTGCGTGAGATACGGCGTGACCATGCCAAAGCCGATATAAATTGACCACATACAAAAGGTCACAGCACCAGCCAGCCAAACCGTCGGCATTTTCAGCACGAATGCCATATCCGCCAGACGGAAATTGGCTTTATCTTCGCTGTGCGTTTCATCCTGACAAACAAACCAGGCTAAAACACCGGTCAGAATAGTCACTACGGAATAGAATATAATTGTCGCCCGTAAACCATCGACACCTTCACCAAATTTGGCAAATACCGGCACGGAAAGAAAACCTAGTACAATGGAGGTTAATCCCTTACCAAGAAACCAGTAACCATATAAGCGCCCTTGTTCTTCACTGGATCCTAGGGTACGAATAATACGCACACACACGGCCCAAAACGTAAATACGGTTGTCACAGCCCAAAGTGCATGTAACAGACAGATCATGGTATACGAGGGGAAAGTCGCATAATAAAAACCGCTAATTCCGGTTGATATTAATGAAAATGTCATTAATTTTCTTGCTGAAAATCTATCAGCGGCCCAACCGCCCGGTAAATATAATACAAAGTTCACCAGTCCATAGGCTGTCATTAAAAAACCAAGTTCAGCATTGGTTGCTCCGGTAGCCTGTTGCATGGCATCGTAATAGGTTTCCCGAAGATAAGGTAATTTATATATTGCACTTCCGGCAATACCGCATAACGCCAGCGTGATCCAACGTTTCCAGTTACTGGTCATATTTATTCCCGAATGAAGTATTTTAAATGTCACCAGCGGCCTGCTTTGTACAGGCCGTTTATTTTTTAAAGTCCTAAATTATGTGCGGTCAAAATTGCGGAAAGAACATCCTGCGCGGTCACCTCGAATGGCATATTATGGATAGTTTCTCCTTCAGCAGTAGCTGCTTCAGCAACTGCCAGTAATTTATCCTTGTTAATTTCTTTCACCCCCAACATATAGAGATTTGTTGGCAAGCCAACGCTACTACAGAAATTAAGTACGGTTTCAATTTCCTCCTGTGGTGCGTTTTCCAGTATGAGTTGAACCAGAACACCAAATGCCACTTTTTCACCGTGGTAGCAATGATGGCATTCCTCCAGTTGCGTCATACCATTATGGATAGCATGAGCTGCAGCCAGGCCGCTACTTTCAAATCCAATGCCACTAAGATAGGTATTAGCTTCGATAATATTCTCTACCGCTTTGGTGCTAACTCCCTGTTCAACCGCGACTTTTGCCTTAAAACCATCTTCCAACAGCGTGGTATAACAAAGCCGGGCAATAGCCAGCGCCGCCAGTGTGGACGCCCCGCCTGCCATTGTGGCTTTTCCTGATGCCTGATTGGCTCGCGCTTCAAACCAGGTTGACAGCGCATCCCCCATACCGGCCACCAACAGACGCACTGGCGCGGCTGAAATGATGCCTGTATCCATAATCACCATATCTGGATTTTTCGGGAAAAACAGATATTCACTAAACTGACCTTCCGGGGTATAAATTACCGCCAGCGAACTGGTTGGCGCATCCGTGGAAGCAATTGTCGGTACAACTACTACCGGAACTTTTTGGTAATATGCTACGGCTTTTGCTGTATCCAGCGTTTTACCACCGCCAATACCAATAACAACATTATATTTACGCTGGTTAAACTTATCACGAATTCGCGAAATTTCATTCTGCGAACATTCACCACAAAAAATATCAAAATCCGCAGCGATATTTTCTTTTGCAAAGCTATTATTGACCCTGTCACCAACCAGACCGGTAACAAAATCATCTGCAATAATTAATGGTGCGGTTCCCAAACTTGCCGCATACATAGCAATATTATCCAAAGAACCATTTCCCTGAATATATTTAGCCGGACTTATAATAATCTTATCCATGTCATTCCTCGCGTAACTTGTTTTGCCTCACCGTTAACCTACTCGTTGCATCCAGTGGCGGCAAATGTTTCATTCACGAAAAATTATGTTTTATGATCATGCTGTAAAAAACATCATCCTTAGACAATAATAAAAAATATTTTTTAAGCTTTAATCACAATCCCCCAATTCCATCACAGGTTCCATTTCATTTTGAAACAACAGCATGAGCTAACCGTTTCATTATGAATCTTATTATCCTTTAGTTTGTTTTGTTGCGTCTGGAGAATTAATCTCGCAAACATCCTTAGCGCGGTTTACGTAATTATCAGAACAGGAATGACTATGAAGAAATTAATTAACCAGATTGATTCTGTTGTGACAGAACAAATGGAAGGACTCATCGCCACCTGGCCACACCTGCAGGCAAATTATTCTCCCCGGTATGTGTGGTGCAAACAGAACGATAATGCGGTGGCGCTGGTTTCAGGCGGTGGCTCCGGCCACGAACCACTACATGCAGGTTTTGTTGGCATGGGTATGTTAACTGGCGCTTGCCCTGGCGAAGTCTTCACGTCACCAACACCAGATCAAATGATCGAATGTGCTAAAGCGGTTGATAATGGCTCTGGTGTTCTGTTTTTTATCAAAAATTACACTGGCGATATTCTTAATTTCGAAACCGCAGTCGAGATGCTACACGAAGAAGGCATCGCCGTTGGCACAGTCATTATTGATGATGACGTAGCTGTAAAAGACAGCTTGTACACAGCCGGGCGTCGCGGAGTTGCGGGGACGGTGTTTGTCGAAAAAATTGTCGGCGCGGCTGCGCTTCAGGGTTATGACCTTGGGCAATGCGAGCAACTTGGCAAAGATGTTAACAATGCCACCCGCTCCTTTGGCATCGCACTATCAGCCTGTACTGTTCCCGCAGCGGGAAAACCCTCATTTGAACTGGCAGATAATGAAATTGAATTTGGTGTTGGGATCCACGGTGAACCCGGTATTGAACGACGTCCCTTGCAAGACCTGAACTCTTTAATCGACGACGTGATAGCGCAGTTACTGGATAATACGCCCTGGCGACGCACATTACGCCATTGGGATCGCCATGCCGGTGGATGGATTGACGCGGCATCAATGAATGAATCATTCGATAAAAATGCTGAATATATTGTATTAATTAACGGACTTGGCAGCACACCTGAATCAGAATTATATGGTGTAACCAGGGTATTTATGCGCGCAGCACAGCGCCAGGGACTTAAGATTACACGCCAGTTGGTCGGTAATTATTGCACGTCATTAGACATGGCAGGATTTTCCATTAGCCTGCTGAAGTGTACCCCAGAGTTTTTGCAGCTTTGGGATGCCCCGGTAAATACACCGGCTCTTCGTTGGGGATGTTAATAAGGACATTATATGAAAATTCAAAACAAACATATTATCGCCTGGCTGGAGAGTTGTGCGACACATCTCACTGAACAACAAGACTTTTTAACTGCACTAGACAGAGATATTGGTGACGCCGACCACGGTCTCAATATGAATCGTGGTTTCAGTGCGGTCAAAGCGATCTTACCCGACATTGAACGTCAGCATATTGGCAACATCCTTAAAAATACCGGTATGAAACTGCTTTCCAGTGTAGGTGGAGCCAGTGGTCCCCTCTACGGCACATTATTTATTCGTGCTTCTGCGGCGGTCGGAGCCAGAACGGAGTTAAGTCTGGAAGAGTGGCTGGCGTGTCTGGAAGAAGGAATTGCCGGAGTCATCGCGCGAGGAAAAGCAGAACAAGGGGACAAAACACTGTGTGATGTCTGGGTTCCGGTACTCAACGAAGCCAAAAAAAACCTGCAAGACGGAATGTCGCATTCCCTCCTGCTGAATACGATGGTGCAAGATGCTGCAACCGCAGTTGATAACACCATCAATATGCAGGCGAAAAAAGGGCGAGCCAGCTATCTGGGCGCTCGCAGTGTGGGCCATCAGGATCCAGGCGCTACCTCCTCCTGGCTGATGATTAAGGCTATGCAGGAAGGATTCGCGGAATAAATTATGGTTGCTATTGTTATTGTTTCTCATAGCCTACGCCTCGCCCAGGGGATTGAGGAGTTAGCACTTCAAATGTCTGGTGGTGTCGTTCCTCTGGCTATTGCTGCAGGTATTGATGATCCGCAAAATCCGATTGGCACTGATGCCATAGCAATTATGTCTGCTATTGAATCGGTCTGGACGCCGGAAGGCGTTCTGGTTCTCATGGATATGGGCAGTGCATTGCTTAGTACAGAGATGGCTCTGGAATTGCTTTCTGAAGAACAGAGAAGTGCTATCTATCTTTTGGCGGCACCGATAGTGGAAGGTGCCATGTCTGCGGTGACGTCTGCGGCAGCAGGACTTTCGGCCGCGGAGATTATCGCTGAAGTGGATCTTGCCCTATGTGCCAAACAGCAGCAACTCACGCCTCATCTTGCAGACACTGCTGCACCTGCGATATCACAGGTCAATCATTCCGTCGAATGGCAAACCTTTTGCTGGACGATACGTAATCCCCACGGTATTCATGCGCGTCCGGCAGCAAGCATCCTGAAAGTATCAGCGCAATACTCTGCAAACATCATCGTCATCAAAGGGGATAAACGCGCCAGCACCAGAAGCCTCAACGAACTGGCAATGCTGGGTGTCCGCTGTGGCGATGAAATCATCTTCCAGGCCGAAGGCGTTGATGCCAGTGATGCTCTTAAGGCAATTGAAACGTTGGCGAAAGATCATTTTGGTGAGGCTCACCTGCTCGCCTCTTCTGAGATTCTGCCAACAACAATGCCGATAGTAAGCGCCCCTGTTGATGGCGCAATATCAGGCCTGTCGGTACAAAATGGTATCGCTATTGGCCCGGTAAAATGGTTTACCTGTGAACTACCGGAAATAACGCAGCGAACGGTCAATTCTCCGCAAGAAGAACTATCGCGAATTGAGTGTGCAATCGACGCTGTAGTTCGTGAACTTGCTGATAAAGCAGCAGGACCTGAAGGCGATATTTTTGCCGCCCATAAGATAATGCTTGAAGATCCCGAGATTAACCGGCAATTACAGCAAAATCTGGCAAAGGGCAAACAGGCGGAATTCGCATGGTTAGAAGTCATGCAGGCATTGGCAGAACAATATTGTCAGGCAGAAACACTCTACTTACGTGAACGCGAGGCTGATATCCGTGATCTTACGCGTCAGGTACTGAACCAGCTTTGCGGGGTAAGTGAGCAACTCTTTATGACTACCGCACCCTGTATTTTGTTAGCCAACGATCTGTTGCCTTCGCAGATAACCAGCCTGAATAAAGAGCATATTCTTGGCATTTGTCTCCATCATGGGGGAACAACGTCGCATACTGCTATTCTTGCCAGAGCGATGGGTATTCCTGCGATTGTGAAGGCAGATATTACCCCGCAAAACGTCCGCGATAACGAAATGGTTATCCTTGATGGTGAAACCGGTCGCTTGTGGTTAAATCCGGATGAAATTACCCGCCTGGATTTGCTCCAACGATCTGAAGTCTGGCAGCAAAAAAGGGATCGTCAGTTAGCTGATGCTATGCTGCCCGCTATCACGCAAAGTGGTCGTAAAATTAGCGTACTGGCGAATATTGGTGACCTGCAAGACATTGAGGCAGCGCTATCTCACGGAGCTGAAGGCGTTGGTTTGCTACGCACAGAGTTTTTATTCCATGAGTCAGCGACATTACCCGATGAGGAAGAGCAATTTCGCGTGTATTGCTCTGTTGCCCGTGCTTTTGGCGATAAACCAGTAACTATCCGCACTCTGGATATTGGTGGCGATAAACCGTTGCCGTCGTACCCGCTGCCGTCAGAAGACAACCCATTCCTTGGTCTGCGCGGCATTCGGCTGTGCCTGGCGCATCCACAAATATTTATTCCTCAATTACGCGCACTTATCCGGGCGGGGAAACAATATCCCACGCTGCAAATTATGCTGCCAATGGTTTCAACACTTGAGGAAGTCAATGCTGTCAAAACATTGATACAAGAGCAGGCCAAATTGTTGAAGATCGCTACTGAAAATCTTCCGGCACTGGGAATTATGATTGAAGTTCCGGCCGCTGTAATGATTGCGGATAAATTAGCCAGCGAGGTTGATTTCTTCTCCATCGGCACTAACGATCTGACGCAATATATTATGGCGGCAGACAGGGGAAATAGTACCGTCGCAGAACTGGTCGATTATCGTAATGATGCGGTGATCAAAGCTATTGCTATGGTGTGTCAGGCCGGACGTAACAATGAAATTCCAGTCAGTATGTGTGGCGAAATGGCCGGAGATACCCAACAAACAACGCTTCTGCTCAACATGGGAATTGATAAACTCAGCGCCAGTTCATCCCGCCTTCCGGCCCTGAAAGCGGCAATCAGAGCTTCCCACTAATGCATACCCAATGCGATACGTCTTACACGTATCGCATTTTCCACTGTTTACTGCGGCATCAAGCAACACCAGCCATTACTCTGCCAGATCAATTCCAATGTTAGCGGTTCATCGTCGTGGTACAGCATCATCTCCAGACTGATTGCCAGATCGTGGCAATATACTTCTTTCAGACTCACCTGCAATGCTGCAATACGTGGTTCATGAAATAAAAGAGCGGAACGCAACTGGCGGCAATACCAACTCTGGAGACGTTTGTCGCACTTATTATGCCCTTGCCACTCAGGCATGCCAGAAACAAGTAATGTTGGTAGCGGTGAATGAGGAGAATTAAAAAGTTGAAAGAGATCCTGGCATACGGAATCACGCAGCAATGATGTATTGCTTCCTGTTTTTTCAGGTAATACGGTCTGAAGTAATTGGCGCATCATTTTGCGCACTCCTGACGTTTAGCGGCATCGATATCTTGCCCTGACGGCAGGATACCACTGAGTTGATGCTCATTTTCCATAGTCATTCCTTTTTGCTCATTACGTCCGTGACTGATACAGGCCTAATTCTTGCCCGCGAAGTATAAGACCCTGAACAGAAATGAAGATCCACTTACTTTTTATTTAAAAAGATATAATTTGATAAAAATCACTAAATCAGATAGAAACAAATCAATATATTTTGATTATTCCGAATGATTACTCAGATTTAAATAGAGATATAATATTTATAAAAGATATGTAATAAGTAATTATTAAATTACTCATAGTTTATTATTAATAATATATGTTATTACATGGCTACAAGACCCGGTGCAAAGCAGCTCAACTTTGCACCAGAAATAAGGGTTCAGGCGTCAACTTTATCCAATGGCCAGGAGTCAAAGAGATAACCATCAAAATAGATATCATCGACGTTGGAAAATTCCAGCAAACGCTGTTTCACATTTTCCAGATGCTGCCACATTGCCAGCTTCGCCGCACGGGCGTCTTTTTTGATTAACGCCGCGAGGATCTGTTTGTGATCGCCCAGCCACTCTTTGCGGTATAAGCTGTCATCCAGATGGCTGTGCAACTGGATCCACATCGGATTGTTTTCCCGCCACTGCCAGGACTGACGGAACAACTCCACCAGCATACTGTTATGGGTTGCTTCGGCAATGGCGAGGTGAAACTGCATGTCACCGCTTTCGCTGCTGCCCGGCGCACTGGAAGCCAGTTCGCGTTCTTCAAGCTGCAATGCCTGGCGCATTTTCACAATATCTTCCCGTGTTGCCTGCAAGGCGGCAAACTCGGCTATGTTGCTCTCCAGCAACTGGCGCGCCTGTAACAGCTCAAAAGGACCAGCGTCGTTGCAGGCGTTAACATCTGCGCTGTCCGCACTCTTACTGGTGGAACTGTCAAGAACATAGATACCGGCACCACGGCGTACTTCTACCAGCCCTTTGATCTCCAGCATGATCAATGCTTCACGTACCACAGTACGCGTGACGTCGAGCATTTCTGCGATCTCACGCTCCGGCGGCAGCCGTTCGCCAGGATTGTACGGCGTCTTAATGATCAGATCGCGGATCATTGCCCCGACTTCCTGGTAAGGTCTTTGCGCAGAGGTGGCAGATTTCATGGTGTTGTGTCCGTTAGGTGCGGTTAATCAAATTTTTGCCGGATGCGGCGTGAACGCCTTATCCGGCCTACAACGGGCAATTTTACGGCACCCGTTAATCTCAAACTATACCATTTGCACTGGAAGTTGGCACGTACAGGTGGGCAAAAAAACGAAAACTGGTCAACCAAATATAAATTTGATTGACCAGTCAGTCTGTAGGGTAATCAGTCAGTTACAGAACAGCCACGCACTCACGCGCACCACGTTCGCACAGTTGCTGATATGCAGTCGTCACCGCGCCAACAAAGTCCGCGTTCTGCGGCAGATCATCGGCAAAAATACCGCTCAGACCCAGCAGAGCTTTCACACGTTCCGCCCCCTGATATTGCGCGTTGATCTTCTGGAACTCCGCCAGCATCGGGTCGACCACGTCGATGGCGTTGCCTTGCTCATCAATCCCTTGGGTGTAACGCATCCAGCCCGCGACGCCGAGTGCCAGATGACGCCAGCTACCGCCGTTTTGCAAATGCAAGCGAACCGGATCCAGCAGACGCTGCGGCAACTTCTGGCTGCCGTCCATCGCAATCTGCCAGGTGCGATGACGCAGAGACGGGTTGCTGAAACGCTCGATCAGCAGCGTCGCATACGCGTTCAGGTCTGTACCTTCCGGCATCGACAGCGTCGGCGCTTGTTCCTGCATCATCAGAGCAAAGGCTGCTTTGCGATAATCCGCGTTGGTCATGGTATCAGCGATGGTTTCATAACCACCGAGGTAACCGAGGTACGCCAGGAAAGAGTGACTGCCGTTAAGCATACGCAGTTTCATCATTTCGAACGGAACAACGTCCGCAACGAACTGTGCGCCGACTTTATCCCAGTCCGGGCGACCATTGACGAAGTTATCTTCAATCACCCACTGACGGAACGGCTCGCAGGCAATGGCACACGGATCGTAAACGCCCAACTGGTCAGCAATTTCCTGCAATGTTTCAGGAGTAGCCGCCGGAACAATGCGGTCAACCATTGTGCACGGGAAAGTCACGTTCTCTTCAATCCATGCCGCCAGTTGCGGATCACGAGCCTGAGCCAGTCCCAGTACTGCGACTTTCGCCACATGACCGTTTTCACGCACGTTGTCGCAAGACATCACCGTAAAAGCTTTCAGCCCTTTTTCACGACGCAGACGCAGGGCTTCTACGATGTAACCAATTGCAGACTTCGGCGCGGTCGGGTTTTCCAGATCGTGCTTAATCAGCGGGTTATTGAGATCCAACTGACCGCTTGCCGCGTCGGCACAGTAGCCTTTTTCCGTGACCGTCAGGGAAACAATTGCCGTCTGCGGACGCGCCATCGCGTTCAGAATGCCTTCGCAACCGTCGATTTCAGGGTGCAGCGCTTCTTTCATCGAACCGATAATTTTCAGCTCGGTGCTTTCTGCGCCTTTTTCCGCCACGGTATACAACAGTTGCTGTTTTTTCAGGTTTTCGATCAGCACGCGGTCGTTACCTGGCATCAGGTTAACTTCGCAGATCCCCCAGTCGCTGTCGGTGCTTTCCAGCAAATGGTGGGTATACAGCGCCTGGTGCGCGCGGTGGAACGCCCCGCAACCGAGATGCACAATGCGTGATTCCAGACGAGAATGATCCCATGACGGGCGGGCAACCGGCAGATTGCTGTCAACAATAGTAGTCATCGTAAACTCCAGAATCCGTCTTCAGAGAGTGACGGCAAGGAAGAAGGAACCGGCACGGCGCGAAGCCATGCCGGTGAGTATTAACGGCTAAAGAAAGCGCGTTGGATCGCCAGTTCGACACCGCGAACTTCGGCCAGGCCTTTCAGACGACCAATAGCGGAGTAACCAGGGTTGGTTTTCTTCTTCAGGTCGTCCAGCATCTGGTGACCGTGGTCCGGACGCATCGGGATCAGGTCTTCTTTGCCTTCCGCTTTACGACGGTGCTCTTCTTCAACGATCGCTTTCACCACTTCGTACATATCAACGTCACCGTTCAGGTGCGCCGCTTCGTGGAAGGTTTTCGGGTTTTCTTCACGCATGGTGGAACGCAGATGGGTGAAGTAAATACGTGGACCAAACTGCTTGATCATATCAACCAGATCGTTGTCAGCACGCACGCCGTAAGAACCGGTACACATGGTGAAACCGTTCGCCATGCTGTTTACGGTGTCAACCATCCACTGCATATCTTCAATGGTGGAAACGATGCGCGGCAGGCCGAGGATCGGGCGCGGCGGATCGTCCGGGTGAACAGCCATGCGCACGCCAACTTCTTCCGCAACCGGAATGATCGCCTTCAGGAAGACAGCAAAGTTTTCGCGCAGTTTGGCTTTGTCGATATCTTTGTACAGTTCCAGGTGCTTACGGAACTGATCGAGGGTGTAGCCTTCTTCCGCGCCCGGCAGACCCGCAATGATGTTACGAGTCAGACGCGCTTTGTCTTCATCGCTCATGGTGGCGAAGCGTTCTGCTGCCTGAGCAATTTCTTCTTCGGTGTAATCCGCTTCTGCGCCTGGACGTTTCAGGATGTGCATTTCGAATGCAGCAAATTCGATCTGGTCGAAGCGCAGTGCTTTGGAGCCATCCGGTAGCACATATTCGAGGTCAGTACGGGTCCAGTCGAGAACCGGCATGAAGTTGTAGCACACGGTGCGAATGCCGCACTGCGCCAGGTTGCGCAGGGTCTGCTGATAGTTAGCAATCCACTGCTCATAGTTGCCAGTGTGAGTTTTGATATCTTCGTGAATTGGCACGCTTTCCACGACAGACCACACCAGGCCCGCGTCTTCAATGATAGCCTTGCGTTTGAGGATTTCTTCAACGGACCATACTTCGCCGTTCGGGATATGGTGCAGCGCGGTAACCACGCCAGTTGCGCCCGCCTGACGGACATCTGCTAAAGAAACCGGATCGTTAGGGCCGTACCAGCGCCAGGTCTGTTCCATGATATTTCCTCTTTCACATAGCGGGTTCCACAGCGAAGAGACGCGGAACCCCGGAGTTGTTTAGGTATCCGGATGAACAACCAGACCGCAGCCGTGGCGTTGCATCGGATGAGATGGCGTATAAGTTCTACCTTTTGGTAAGACATGTCAACCCGAATTCTAAAATTGGTTAACCACATCACAAGAAATCCACTCTCACACAGGTTGATGCAAATTACAGCAAAGGGTATTCAGCGGTTATTGATCGGGGGATGTGATATTCATCGCAACAATGGTTGACCAATTTGCATAACATGTCGCCCAAAATAGCAATGGTTCAACCAGGTAAGGTAAAACGTTATGCATGTGCTTAACATTCTTTGGGTGGTATTCGGCATCGGCCTGATGCTGGTACTGAATTTGAAGTTCAAGATCAACTCGATGGTGGCTTTGCTGGTGGCAGCGTTGTCCGTTGGGATGCTGGCGGGTATGGATCTGATGTCGCTGCTGCACACCATGAAAGCGGGCTTTGGCAACACGCTGGGGGAACTGGCGATCATCGTGGTGTTCGGTGCGGTCATCGGTAAGCTGATGGTTGACTCTGGTGCGGCTCACCAGATAGCGCACACGCTGCTGGCGCGTCTCGGCCTGCGCTATGTTCAGATATCGGTGATCATCATCGGCCTGATTTTCGGTCTGGCGATGTTCTATGAAGTGGCCTTTATCATGCTGGCACCGCTGGTGATCGTGATTGCCGCCGAAGCTAAAATTCCCTTCCTGAAACTGGCTATCCCGGCAGTAGCGGCTGCAACCACCGCACATTCACTGTTCCCACCGCAGCCGGGTCCGGTGGCGCTGGTCAATGCTTACGGCGCAGATATGGGGATGGTTTACATCTATGGCGTGCTGGTGACTATTCCCAGCGTTATCTGTGCGGGGCTGATCCTGCCGAAGTTTCTCGGTAATCTTGAGCGCCCAACGCCGTCATTCCTGAAAGCGGATCAACCGGTAGATATGAATAACCTGCCCTCTTTCGGCATTTCCATTCTTGTGCCGTTGATCCCGGCGATCATTATGATCTCCACCACCATCGCTAATATTTGGTTAGTAAAAGACACACCGGCATGGGAAGTGGTTAACTTTATTGGTTCCTCCCCAATTGCGATGTTTATCGCGATGGTGGTTGCGTTCGTACTCTTTGGCACCGCACGCGGCCACGACATGCAGTGGGTGATGAACGCCTTTGAAAGCGCGGTAAAAAGTATTGCGATGGTGATTCTGATCATCGGTGCAGGCGGCGTGCTGAAGCAAACCATTATCGACACAGGCATTGGTGACACCATCGGCATGCTGATGTCGCACGGCAACATTTCTCCATACATCATGGCGTGGCTGATCACCGTGCTGATTCGTCTGGCGACTGGTCAGGGTGTCGTTTCAGCGATGACCGCCGCGGGGATTATCAGTGCCGCAATTCTTGATCCGGCAACCGGTCAATTGGTTGGTGTAAATCCGGCGCTGCTGGTTCTGGCAACTGCCGCGGGTTCCAACACCCTTACCCACATTAACGATGCCTCTTTCTGGCTGTTCAAAGGTTATTTTGATCTGTCAGTAAAAGACACCCTGAAAACCTGGGGTCTGCTGGAGCTGGTCAACTCCGTGGTTGGGCTGATTATTGTGTTGATTATCAGTATGGTGGCGTAAAGGAATATCAGAGCCTGCCATTGGCAGGCTCAGTTCGGATGGTTGGCAACGTGCGCCTTGTTTATGCCAGATGCGGCGCTGGCGCGTCTTATCTGGCCTACAAAAAGCTAACATACAGGTTTTGTAAGCCTGATAGCCATCAGGCAAATATTGCGTACTCGCATTGGCAACCCCTGTGATTTCTTTATTGATAAACAAAAGTCACACCAATAATTGACTGCACATTACCTGCAGTCACCTGCCCTCCAGTACGTGCGTAATTTGCCGTTAACCCAAGACTTACCGCTGAAGTCCCTACTGCCCCTAATGACACAGTGCTATTCGCTGGAATAATCGTACCGTTGCGCGTCAACTGCACGCCGACGCCCTGTGCTGGCGAAAACGACGCCGTGTTGGTGAAAATCGAGTTGTCCGCATCTGCGGTTGTACCTGAAAGGTAATACCCCAGGTTTTGGCTTTTCGCACAATAAACAGTAAGAGGAATCAGCACCGAGCCGGGGTAGTCCGGCAGAGTGACGGTGACATCTCGCGCAGAAACATCACAACCACCGGTAGGCACCACCACATCGTTATTGGCATAAATATTCCAGACAAACTGGAAATCATCGCCGTTATAGTTGTTGGTCTGGCGCAAAATGAGCACGGCTATTAATGAACCAGCCTTAATCGCCACTCCGCCCGCACTGCTGACAGGCGTCAGATAAAGCGCCACTGGCCAGGGCTTATCCGTTCTCGAATTATAAACAACGCGTGGCGTTTCGCTGGTGGTAGGAAAAGGATAGCTACTGCCATTATATTTTACGGTTCCGGAAAAATTAGATAACACGCCGCCATAAGCTGAACCTCGTTGCAGTGTTACATAGTCTGTAATGGTTTCCGGGTAATCGTTATGGCAAAAGATCTGCGTCGAAAGATCCACGACCAGGTTTTGCCCCACATTCACTGCGGGCGCAAGGTTAACATAGACATTGGCGCTGCCGCCGCCAATAGGGATAGCCGTACCATTAGCGGTTTTACAGGCGAATGACCAGGCATTTACCGACCAGCCCATCAGCAGTACAGTAAATAAGGTAATAACGCGTTTCATTACAATCATCTCTTCGGGTTAGCTGTAGGTATAGGTGATGCTAATCACTGCCTGAATGGTTCCCTGGGTGGCACCACCATTTACCGTCAATGCTCTGACCTGCAACGGAAAGTGCGCAGATTGAGAGGAATCATCCACCTGAACAGTTTTGGTTGCGCCGGTGTTCAATGTGTTGCCGTTGTCATCCTGTAGCTCTAACTGGATGTTTTGCGCGGTTCCCTGGTTTTTATAATATCCGGTGCTGTCAGCCGCCCCGCTGAAACTGGCGGTGACTCTGGACGTTCCCACCGGACAATTCGTCAACTCAAGCGCAACATCATGCCAGGACGATGCCGCTCCGGCAGACATCAGGCTGAAAGAATAAAGATCGCCGAGATCAACCGTGGCATTGGTGGTGGAAACTGTGCACGGTTTGGCGACGACCTTACCATTCACCGTAATGGTGACATCGGCTGCCCGTACCGTCGCGCTTGCGAGCGCCAACATTGCCGCCAATAAATACCCACGTTTGCGCCATTTCATGAGCATCTCCAGTTACTGATATTCAAGAGTGAAGGTTGCCGTGGCATTGATATGCCCCGCAGTGACAGGCACCTGTGTCGCCATTAGCCGGGCGTAAAAATTCAGCGTATTTGGTTTACCCGGCGTCAGGGTCGTCCACGAAATCGCGGACGATGGGGCATTAAGTGGTATCTGATTTTGTTGCTCATTCAGAAGCTGTATTCCCAGTCCCGCAGCCGCTGACACAGTCTTTTCAAGTGCAAGCAGGTTGGAATTATGGCTATCTGCAACACCGGTAAATCCGATCTTTACAGCAGAGACGGCATTACCACAGGGTGACAGCAAAATACGAAAAGGAACGACCGGAGTCGTCGCCCCAATGTTGTTAAATTGCTTCGCCGCATTTTCCAGCAAATCAACGGTAAAATTGGTTGATTCAACTGCCACACTACAGCCGTTATCCCTGACATAGCCGCGGATAGTAATCGTGCTATCCGCAGCCAAAGCGTGACTGACAACCAGCCACAAAAAAGCGCACAGAAGATAAAAAGGTTTGCTTTTCATCACGCCCCCTTAACGACATTCAACTGATAGCTGGGTTAATAACTGCTGCTGACTCTCAGGTGGCAGTTTGTAATCTGCGACACAGTGAGCATTCTCCCCTTCTCCCCATTTCACCTGAACTTTTCCCGCTAAAGGCATCCCGCTGAGGTAAACCTGGCCATTATCCGCAACAATGCCGCTACTCTGGCTACTCTCTGATGTGACCATCGCACCAAACGGCAGCGGCTTATTATTGTGGGTCAGCGTCATGAGCAGTTTTATCCCAACGCGCGCTTTAAACTCTGCTCGCACGATTGCCCCACGGGTGGGAACAACGTTAGCGACCGCGTTATCTAAATCGACGTTATCAGCCAGGGTATTGGTATCCAGTGCCACTCTATTTTCCCGATATTCAGTGGCATAAGGCAGCACGGCATAACCGCGCCAGTCGGTACGAACACCTGTCTGGTTTTCGACTTTTACATCTTTTGCTCCAGGCGCTTTAATCAGCACAACCGTATCGTTTAACGGCTGCCCCAGCGTTACGCCATTGGCATGGGCCAATACCCCACCGCTGACTCCGTAATAGACCTGCTTAATATCATCGCTATGGCTGTAACCTATGTTGGCATTGCCATAACCGCCGCGATAATTCAGCGCTGCGTAGCCTGTACTTCCGCTATTCCCATCGCCACCTCCGGCATATCCGGTTTGTACGCTGTAGCTGAGGTTGTTGTCTTCCAGCAACGTACCGTATACACCGGCCAGGTTGGTCATCCGACCATTGAGATCGTGTGACATGCTGTAGCTGGCACTGGCATGTCGCCACTGAGATTTACTGTCAGAACGCAGCCAGTGGCTGAAAGGAATATTGACGTTAAGAGCCAACATCTGATCTCGTCCTTTTTGCCAGGCGTTTTTCGTCAGGCTATAGCTGAGCGTCCAGTTGATATCCTCGAATGCGGTATTTAATCCGGCCTGGAATTGCTCATCGACATTACTCGTTCCCCAATAAGTCTGATGGCTACCACTCAAATAAAGTGTTGATGTGCGCCCAACTTGCTGAGTGACAGTAAGTTGTAATTTTCCGCGTTTGTTATAAGCGAGGTTGTAATAGTCGGTGAATTTCGGCTTAACCTGAATAACACCATCCTGCGTTTCAATGTTGTAGCCATTCATTCGGCGGTATGTTGTATCAGCGAAATTGAAATATCCGCTGGTCGAATAGCGGTAACCCACTAACTGAATATTCGTGCCTGACTCATTGAGCGATTTGTTATAAAGAAAACGCACTGATTGTCCGTCATGCTGACTTTCATCGGGAAGTGTGGCATTAGCCTGCGTCATATCCACGGACAGAGCCCCCAATGTCCCCATGTTTTTCCCGACACCGAAATTAAAAGCACGATAACGATCCGCCAGTTGAGTACCGCCGTATATTGTCCAGCCAGCCGGGAGGCCGTGGAGTAACGTACTCTGGAAAAAGCGGGGGTTTTCCTGTTGCGCATTACCACTGCGGTACTCTCCAGCCGTAATGGAATAACGTGTATGTCCCTCACGCTGCAGGAGCGGTACTGACGAATAGGGTACGGTAAAGATCTGTGTGCTGCCGTCGGCCTCTTTAATCGTTACCTGCAAGTCACCACTATTACCTGCGGCATAGAGATCATTAATAGTAAAAGGCCCCGGTGGCACCGTACTATTATAAATGTCATACCCGTTCTGTTTAATAGATACTTGTGCAGTACCACGTGCAATACCGTGGATCACCGGGGCAAATCCTCTCTGGCTATCGGGTAACATATTGTCATCTGAGGCCAACTGTGCGCCGCGAAAGTTAATACCATCGAAAATATCGCCCTGGGTATAACCATCGCCCAACGTCAGGCGAGAACGTAACGGAATTATGTCTCGCTCAAGCCAGGTATTGATATGTTGCCATTTATTTTTGCTACCTGATGAACTGCCGCTACTGTTATAATTCCAGGTAGTATTGTCGCGTAAACGCCACGCACCAATATTTAATCCACTCTGCAGGTTTAAATATGCATAATGGCTGTTACCCCCAATCCGATTCTGCACACTATTTCCACTGAAGTTATAATTGAGTAATCCGGCATTAATACCTGAATCCCACAACTCTGGTGGAATATAGCCACGCGCACGCTGATTCATAAATGCCTGCGGGATCGTGAGGTTAAGCCGCTGCAGGCCAACATCTAAATGCGCAGTGGCTTCATTGATCATCGAAGTTAATGGTACGCAGGCATCAGCCGCCAGCAGATTCATACCGGAAACAGAGGCCGTATTCAGCCCCATACTGGCGAGTTGTGCGCGTGTCAGACAAGGGACAATCCCTTGTTCACTCTCCCCCGTATTAAACGTGACATCTCGTGTCGCCATATAACCATTATTCATATAGATATCGACACGATACGTTCCCGGCGGTAATTCTTGTCCATTTTCAAAACTCGATAAATCGGCAACAGCCTGAGGATCATCCGCTAAAAAGCGCGGGTTAAAATAGAGTTCGGCAGATGAAAAAGGTGCCTGTGCAGCAAATGCACAGGCAACAGAGAGCCGGATAAAAAAACCAGCCAGACAAGGCTTACGATTATGCAAGCATTGCGTGTTTCGCTGGTAAAATCTTAAATTCAGATATGACATTATTCCTCCGGTTAAAAATCACCCGGCAGTCAATTCTTTTTATTCAGGCGAAAAATTCCCCCTGCGTTATTCCATTACGCCCTTCATTTTTGGGGTAAGTGCACCATAATCATTTATTGTTCGATAAGTTATGCTGCTTCCGGCATCAGAAGGCAATTTAACCGTGCTTTCGCCCATTGGAGGCACCAATGCATTATCAAGAATCCGAGTTCCGGCATTAAGCTCTGTTACCGTCAGGTAATAGGGTGTCGGGTTAATCAGCGTCAGAGAATTTGTGCCGCGACGGAATCTTAATTTTTCTGCGGCCTGATCGGGTGGCAACGCTAATTTAGCCGGGCGGTAATAGAGTTTAATGCGGCTGATTATCGCGAGCTGTAACGTATTCTCGTTCAATTTTGATTTATCCATTGACGGAATCGCTTTTACATTCATCCAGAACAAACTTTCCCGATCCTGCGGCAATTGATTATTTGTGGCATCAAGAATACGCAGGGTATTCTCTTTTTTTCCCTTCATCGCAAACAGAGGTGGCGTCACGATAAAACGACCATCCTTTACACCATCAGCATTTTCTACCCATGATTGAATTAAATAAGTGCTATTTTCATCATTATTTGTCACGGCAAGTTGAACTTGTTTTTGCCCTGCCGGATAAATTACGCGAGTCGCACCTAATGCCACTCCCGCTTCAGCGCGTCCGGCAAGCATCATTGCAACGATCATCAGGATACCTGCCAGTAAGCAGAATGTTATTTCCTGCGATTTTCTTACATTGACGTTTTTATTACTCACTGTCCTGTTCCTGTTATCACAATATCTGCTGAACAATTACTGATAGGTTAAGGAGAACCAGGCCTGAGCATTAGCCATGCCGCCAGTAACCCAACGCCCTGTTGCGCGATATTTAGCAATGAAATGTAGCGAAGTCGCGCCTGAGTAAAGCCGTTTCCAGTGTATTGGTGGACGATTAATCGGTACGAGGTTTCCCTCGTCATCAAACAAGGCAATACCAACATTGGTTGCAATTCCCGGCCCCTCACCCACAGAAAGCACATCCGGATTTTTGCCATCAGCGACACCGTGAAACGCCACGCCCACACGTTCACTCACCACCGTGCTACATTCCCGTAAATGAATAACAAACGGCACCGGGGCGCTATCTTCCCCTACCGCATGAAACCGGTTACTACTGATTTGCCCCATATTGACCGTCATTTGTTTATCACCAGCTTCAATCCGGCAAGCTTCCGCAATAATGACGCCCTGAAATTGCATATTTCCACCGGGCAACGTGGTGTTCCATTTATTTCCGGCCAGTGCAAACATCGGCAGTAACGACGCTACTAGAAATAATTTCGTCCTTTTCATCGTTATTTTTATCGCGCAGGGAGCGGGCATCCTTGCCCATAATTATTTCCCTAAAACCTGAGTGGATTATTGATACTGAACCTTGAAGGTTGCATCCGCATTAGCAGCACCCGGGGTTGCCTCGCCGATTGCATAATAACGCGCCTGGAACGGAATGGTGTTAGTGCCATTATTCAGGGTTGTTTGCTCACTAAATGTCGCACCGTCCAGCGTCAGCGCAG
Source organism: Escherichia sp. MOD1-EC5950 (assembly GCF_002965345.1). NCBI lineage: Bacteria > Pseudomonadati > Pseudomonadota > Gammaproteobacteria > Enterobacterales > Enterobacteriaceae > Escherichia > Escherichia sp. MOD1-EC5950. Next base: position 119,544 of record NZ_PTSR01000007.1, on the reverse strand, counting down.
TGCCTGTTCTGTCAAGGATCTGCACACCAACGTTTGTTGCGCTACCTGCAGCAGAACTCTGCAGAGCCAGTACTGTAGGATTGTTGCTGTTAATCGCTGTGCCCAAGAAGGCAACAGCGGCTGTGCTTGCAACAGAAGTATCGCAATCATTCAGTTGAATGTTAAAACCGACAGCAGAGCTGGTTGCTCCAGCCTGCTTCAGAGTAGCAGTACGAACCTGGCCCAACTGAACGGTTTGATCAACAGAACCCGCATCAACCGCACAAGCAGCATTAACGATTTCCCCTTTAAAGTGAACGGTCCCACCATTTACCGTCGTGGGAGTAGTATCGGCCAAAGCCGCTGTAGAACTGAGGGACAGCGCCGACAGAACAACAATTGCCAGAGTTTTAATTTTCATACTGCTTTCCTTTTTAAATCTACGTATAAATCGACATGGGCAGTCGTTCTGTACACTTTGTTCAGATAGATAGTTTGACTGCCAACACTGCACAGTTTTCCCCCAAAAAATGAAACATTTGGGGCCATTTTGACTCATAGAGGAAAGCATCGCTCGCTTACTTATTTAGTTTATTCGTTGGATTAATGAACTTTATTTAATTGATTTTATAGATTTTTATGCTATCTGAGGTGGTTTTTGAAGAGAAGAATGAGGAAGTTGCTTCGAGAGTCAGAAACGCTATCTTTACGTAACGCGGAGGCAATGTGAAATTAATTTACAAGAGAAATAATTTACATATCAAATGGTTAGCTGGTTTTCGTCGATTTTTTATATTTTTATGCTTGAGAAAAAACACAAAACTTTTTTATGATATGGACAGTTTGGCCCCAATTGTCTTGTATTAATCTAATTTTTTATTTTTTTATCAATAGGTTACATTAAGCCTCTTCTCTTTTTAAATTTTCATTTATTAGATTATTTCTTTCCCATAATCCGGCAAAACGTGCGGCATTACTGGCGGTATAACGCACAGTATGGCGAATATTTCGATGCCCCAGATAATCCTGAATTAAACGAGTATCTGCACCGCGCTCGGCCAGTTCATAACCGCAAGCATGTCTTAACATATGAGGGTGAGTCTGCGTCACGGTTCCAGCTTCAACACCCGCATCACGAATGATGCGATAGGCCTGCTGGCGAGAAAGTCGGCTTCCACGACGAGAAATAAATATGGCATCGGTCTGGTCAGCACCTTTCCAGTTAGAACGTTCAAGGGTCCAGCGTTCTACAGCCTCACGCTCGTCGAAACGTAGTGGATGGACAGTAGAAAATCCGTTCTTCAGCCGACGAATATTTATCCGGCCTTCATTGAGATCAAGATCCTGATAATGAAGATCAAGTAGCTCACTAATACGCATCCCGTGCCGATATGCCAACAGAATAAGACAATAATCTCTGGCTCCCGTTGCCCCATAGCAAACCGCTTGCATCATTGCCTGAACTTCTTTACCGGTAAGATAGCGACGTTTACTCACAATAGTAGTACTCCTGAACTGGGTTATATTTGAATGAATACCTATAGGAAAACCTCAATCGGTTAAAATTAGCCCAATAGATAAAAAGATAATCACACACGACATTGAGCGATTATCAGACGTTCACATTAAATATCATACAAAAATAAAATATCACTGATGTGACAAAATCTATTTTCATTGATTTAATTCAATATAACAATAGAGTAAACAGAATTAACTTCCAGTTGCTTAAAAAATAAAGAAAAAAACACAATGAGGTAAGAACTTAGGTGATGTGTAAATTTATGAATGATTTTGTTTGTTTATTTTAAAAAAATAAAACCATTGTGGTTTGTATGGTTGTGGTTAAACCAATGTTTATTCTGATAATTAATGATTATACTTACAATAACATCAATTAATAAATGGTTAATTATTATTGATACATCGTAAGAATAATGTGGTTTTTAACACCATCCATGGTATCTCATCCGTTTTTATAAAACAGCATGGCGTTGCCGACCTCTGGGGCTATCCCAGATACCGTAAAAACGCCCTGCATTACTGGCGGTATACCAGACAGTATGACGAATATTACGATGGCCAAGATAATCCTGGATAAGCCGTGTATCTACTCCCATATTCGCCAAAGCAAAACCACATGAATGACGTAACATGTGAGGATGAATCTCTAGTGATAATCCAGCATTATCACCTGAAGTAGAGATGATTTGATAAAACTGTTGACGAGAAAGAGGATTCCCCTTGCGTGACAAAAACACCCACTCGCTCTCAGCATGTGGATAAGAAGTACGCATACTCAACCAGTTTTTTAAAGCCTGAACTTCTTTGTTTAAGAGCGGGTGTGTCGTTGAAAAGCCTTTTTTTAATCGATGGATATATATACACTTTGCCTTAAGATCAATATCTGAAATTCTCAATCGACAAATTTCACTCGCCCGGAAGCCATGAATAAAACAAAGTAAAGTCAGACAATAATTACGTGCAGCATGAGGCCCGGTATTTGCTGCTTTAAGGAGTAACTCGATTTCACTGTGGGTCAGGAAGTTCCTTTTTTTGTTATCAGCCTTATTCTTCATCGTTTTCCCTTATAATTGCAGACACGCACTAGCTGTACTGGGTTATTATCAGCCCAACATTTAGCCCTGATTATGTTTATAAAAGCGAACGTTTGTGTAATGACTAACGCAAGTGGATCAGCTCTTTTGAATGAACTAAAATGGAGTGGCGATAGTTACTTATAATAACTTTGCCATACAAACGCTATATGCTCTTGTATGCTATGTTCATTAATATATTTATCAGCGTAAGACGAAATCCAATAATAAACCTCATGATCAATATAACTATTCTTATCTATATATCATGTGATATCTTCTGTAACAAGCAAATCATCATAAAAATTTAATATTGCTTCTGTCAGCCATCTCACACATAACATTATTAGTCAACTCTGTTTTTCCGCATAATTGCTATTTCATAGAAACCGGTAATTTTCAGGTGGCTATTATCATGCTAATGCTTAGTTTCCTAGCCATTATTATCCTTTGGTTTGTAAACTCATGCTGTGAGGTTGTTACATCCCTTTTTCATACTGTGTATTTCCCGAAGATATGAGGAAAGCCAGGACACGCTTTTTCCATCTGCATTCGTTGCTAAAGATAGCTTTGGTCACTACGACTTAAACCTTCCTGACTCACAGCTATTCGCCGGGTGATACGGCAACAAACGGATTGAAACATCATCCTGAAAATACCGATGCGTGCTGAACATCAACAAGCCTGCCCGGAACAACTCCGGGAGTTCCCAGCTACGTGCCACAAAGCAGGAAACATATTTCATGATGAGAATTATGCCCAGTCTGATGGCGGATAGACACTTATCTTTACCATGCCCGCTGAGTTATCTTGCAAATCGCCTCCTGTTTGAACTAAAAATAAATAACATATAAAACAAATAATTAAAGAAAAACCTTTGGTTTATGAAGAGCTCCGCAAGTGGTCATCTGGCTTCACATAGCATCTTCTTCTTAGAAAAATATCGACATATTTTGTGACACGAATTGCAAATCTGGTTTTGTTGTATGGATTGTGTGATTTTTGATCTGGTATAACAGGTATAAAGGTTCGCCAAGACAGTAAATGAAGCTGGGCATCTCGCAATCTATGACAAACATCACTTCAGTTCTTTCTCATCGGGTGATGAAAACGCACTTCAGTCTGAAAGGAGTATGAAAATGAGATCAACAAACAATCTATTTTATGACTCTGGGTAAAATGGATTGAGTAAGTGATATAGCTTACGAACATTCAAATCAATTAAACATCAGAAGAGATTTTATACTCAGGTATTTAATCTGGTCCTCTGTATATTTAAATAATGTGGAAAGTGAATTTTCACAGGAGACCTTATACAAAAAATATAAAATACAGCTATCCGCTGCCAAAGACACTATAAGCCTAGCAAAAAATATTACACGACATAAATGCTAATTGTTTATGCGGGCTTTGTATTACTTTCTGTATCCTACAAATGAGTGAAATTTATGAAAAAGGCTAAAATACTTTCTGGCGTATTATTACTCTGCTTTTCGTCGCCATTAATTTCTCAGGCTGCAACACTGGACGTCCGTGGTGGATATCGTAGTGGGAGCCATGCTTATGAAACTCGACTCAAAGTCAGTGAGGGATGGCAAAATGGATGGTGGGCAAGTCTTGAAAGTAATACCTGGAACACTATTCATGATAATAAAAAAGAAAATGCCGCACTCAATGATGTTCAGGTCGAAGTTAATTACGCAATAAAACTTGATGATCAATGGACTGTGCGCCCGGGAATGTTAACCCATTTTAGCAGCAACGGTACACGCTACGGACCTTACGTAAAACTGTCCTGGGATGCGACAAAAGATCTCAATTTTGGCATTCGCTATCGTTACGACTGGAAAGCCTACCGACAGCAAGACTTATCCGGCGATATGTCTCGTGATAACGTTCATCGTTGGGATGGATATGTCACTTACCATATTAATAGTGATTTCACCTTCGCCTGGCAAACAACGCTATACAGCAAACAAAACGATTATCGCTATGCAAACCATAAGAAATGGGCGACGGAAAATGCATTTGTTCTACAATACCATATGACGCCAGATATTACGCCATACATAGAATATGACTACCTTGACCGTCAGGGTGTTTACAACGGTAGAGATAATTTATCTGAAAACAGTTATCGCATTGGTGTGTCATTTAAACTGTAGTAGACAGGAGACAGTCACAATGAATAAAAAAATAATGGCACTTGCTATCATAATGGCTTCATTTGCCGCAAACGCGTCTGTATTACCAGAAACCCCTGTGCCTTTTAAAAGCGGTACTGGAGTGATTGATAACAACACTGTCTACATTGGTTTAGGTAGCGCAGGAGCAGCATGGTACAAGCTGGATACGCAAGCCAAAGATAAGAAATGGATAGCCCTGGCGGAATTCCCGGCTGGCCCGAGAGATCAAGCAACCTCTGCATTTATTGATGGTAATTTGTATGTATTTGGCGGTGTTGGTAAAAACAGAGATGGGTTAACTCAGGTGTTCAACGACGTACACAAATATAATCCCGAAACCAATACCTGGGTTAAATTGATGTCACACGCACCGATGGGCATGGCGGGTCATGTGACTTTTGTACACAACGGCAAGGCTTATGTTACTGGCGGTGTTAACCAGAATATCTTCAATGGCTATTTTGAAGATCTCAATGAGGCTGGAAAAGATTCAAAGACTATAGATAAAATCAACGCCAACTATTTTGACAAAAAAGCAGAAGATTATTTCTTCAATAAGTTTCTGTTGTCTTTTGATCCCTCTACACAGCAATGGAGTTATGCTGGTGAATCTCCCTGGTACGGTACGGCTGGAGCGGCGGTAGCAAATAAAGGTGATAAAACCTGGCTTATTAATGGCGAGGCAAAACCAGGATTGCGAACTGATGCTGTATTTGAGCTTGATTTCACCAGCAATAACATAAAATGGAATAAACTTTCTCCCGTCTCCTCACCGGATGGCGTAGCTGGCGGTTTTGCTGGTATTAGCAATGACTCTCTTATATTTGCCGGAGGAGCCGGATTTAAAGGTTCACGGGAAAATTACCAGAACGGTAAGAACTATGCGCATGAAGGCCTGAAAAAATCGTATAGCGCTGATATTCATCTTTGGCATAACGGGAAATGGGAGAAATCTGGCGAACTGACGCAAGGTCGGGCCTACGGAGTATCATTGCCCTGGAATAATAGTCTATTGATTATTGGCGGTGAAACTGCGGGTGGTAAAGCAGTGGCGGATTCAGTGTTGCTCTCAGTGAAAGATAATAAAGTTACTGTGCAAAACTAACTTTTCAGGGCTCCAGTAAAGGAGCCCTGATATCAATTCATCATTTTAATTACGCGACATTTATATGAACGCAATAATATCGCCCGATTATTACTATGTTCTTACCGTTGCCGGTCAGTCTAATGCTATGGCGTATGGCGAAGGACTCCCGTTACCAGACAGTGAAGATGCGCCTCATCCCAGAATAAAACAACTGGCGAGATTCACTCAGACGCATCCCGGTGGCCCGTTATGTCAATTTAATGACATTATTCCACTGACTCACTGCCCACACGATGTCCAGGATATGCAGGGTTATCACCATCCTCTGGCAACGAATCATCAAACACAGTACGGCACCGTTGGCCAGGCACTACATATTGCGCGGAAATTACTGCCCTTCATTCCTGATAATGCAGGCGTTCTTATCGTTCCCTGTTGCCGTGGTGGATCGGCTTTTACCACGGGCAGCGAAGGGACATATTCAGAACAGCACGGAGCCAGCCATGATTCATGTCGTTGGGGAGCGGATACTCCGCTGTATCAGGATTTAGTCAACAGAACACGAACGGCACTGTCAAAGAATCCGCAGAATAAATTCCTCGGCATATGCTGGATGCAGGGCGAATTTGACTTAATGACCAGTGACTACGCGTTACATCCTCAATACTTTAATCATATGGTTGAAGCCTTTCGTGAGGATTTGAAACAGTATCGTTCTCAGCTTAATAATATTGCTGCCGCTCCGTGGTTTTGCGGCGATACCACCTGGTACTGGAAAGAAAATTACCCTCATGCGTATGAAACGATTTATGGCAATTATAAAAATAATGCCTTAGCCAATATTATTTTCGTCGGCTTCCAGCAACAAGGTGAAAGAGGGCTGACGAACGAGCCAGATGAAGATCCGGACGATTTTAGCACGGGATATTACGGTTCAGCGTACCGAACACCAGAAAACTGGACGACGGTGCTACGCAGCAGTCATTTCAGCTCAGCAGCCCGTCGGGGGATTATTTCTGACAAATTTGTTGAAGCTATTTTACGGTATTGCTGCGAAAGGTGGTCGGGGAGTTTATTCATGGGGGATACTCTTATACGTTCTCAGAACAGGCAACAAAAAAACAAATGAGATCAAGGTAATATATCTTCGCTTGCGGGTTTGAACAGCAGGCAATTGCCAACATAAAAATCTGGCACAAGGGTGAACAGCGCGCGCCACATAAACCTCTGTTACTGCTATACGTATTGGCTGGCTACCAGCATGGACATCCACGCCTTTTCGATTATGGCTCGGAAATCTACGAACCTCTGCACAGTTTACTGGAACGTTTTGGATCACAGCATTCGCAGTATCGGCCTGATATGCCGTTCTGGCGATTACAAGGCGATGGATTCTGGCAATTAGACAATGATGATATGCTTAATACGGGCCGAAGACATTAGGCCATTGTTGTATCTGCTTTCATTCCTAAAAGCCCCTGTCGTTAATGCCAGGCGCATTATGCAAAGGAGAATGATTAGGTAAACAATAAGATTGAAAATCAGGAAAAGCGACTCGCAATAAATCTGAAAGTCGCCTTCACATTGTTAAAATATATCCCTTACCACTCCTGTGTTGTGAACTGTTCATCACACTTATAGCTGACGTTGATCCAGACTGCTATATATCGCCTTTATTTCATTTTTTACGCCTTCGCCACGGTACACCAAAGACGTATCGTATCGTTGATATTTATCTTCTCGCGCAGCACTGAACCAGTTAAAAGATCCAACGCACAGCAACTCCTCATCTCTAATCACAATTTTGCTGTGAACGCGATTCACCAATTTTGTAGCAATGCCCATATTATTGAGCTTTTCGACTGCATCATTTAGAAGATGCAGTTTCTCCTGGCGCTTATCATCATCGACATGCGCAATATTGCAGTTTTTATCCGTTACCACGGTAATATCAATACCCCGGGAACGGGCCAGAGCCATCGACGCAAGAAAACCCGTTTGCTCCACTTTTTGCCAGGATAACCAGGGGGAAATAATCGTGATCTTCTGTTGAGCTGCGGCCAGAGCATTATTCAAAAATTCATCATGCTGCTCCACACCATGCAACGTTGAAATTTGTGTCTGTGCGGAACTTAAATCCTGCCGTTTCTGAAACTCAAATTGCAACGCATTATTATCTGAAGCAAACAGAAATTTTGCCAATAACCCTCGCGGCGAAAATGCTGGCTGCATCTCTATAAGGTCCATATCACCGAAGACCAGAAAACTATCTTTAGCGCGTGAGACTGCGACATTCAGGATACTGCTATTGCTGTCAATAAACTGACCATCTTCATGTTTTGAATAGACCGTAGAAAAGAGAACAATCGCCCTTTCCGCACCCTGCAAGGAGTGCACAGTCCCCACGGTCAGCGAACCCTCTTCGTCATTGCAATTAATCTCCAGCTTACGCAATGACGTCTTGATGGCATTAACCTGTGCCGAAAATGGCGTCACAATACCAACGACTTTATACAGCGGTTCCCCGTAATGGCGCTCTATACCATCCTTATGCGCCACCAGCCATGCTGCAATTGTTTCCGCTTCAAGAGGGTTATAACGGCTACCTCCATTTGGCTTCATGCCCCTGCCGTCAATATGCAAAAACCCCATTGCCGGGAAAATCGTCTCTTTTTCCATTCCTCTTTTGGGCTGCAACTTACCGTGATAGCAAAGTGAGTTACAGTAGCCGATGATGTTATTGAAACAGCGACGATGCTCATACAGATACATTCCGCGCTCGAACCTGGGATCATATTGGTAGCGAGAATTGTACTGAGCAACTTTCATCACGCTGCCGGATGCCGCACTTTTTCCAGACTCACACACATGGGAATATGCATTCATTAGCTCTTCCTGAGTGTCGCCAGAAAGAATGTTCTCCTCCAGCATATTGCCTATATCGGTGACAGGCAGACAATTCCAGATTGGTGCTATTTGTTCTGTATCGCCTATTACCAGCGCTTTCTTAGCTAATGCAAAGGAAGCCGCAGCAACCTCCGGGAGCACCTGCCCTGCTTCATCGACGATCAGTAAATCAGCAAAGTTATATAAATAATCATTATCAAATTGCCTGGCACCTCCGACAAATTTCCCCGTTATCATTTGAGAAGGCAACATGTAGCAGGTCATCACCACACAGGGGGTAAGTTTCATTCTTCTTCGCCATCGGGCCTTGACACTAATCGCCCCAGTGAGTCCTTTTTCTTTTTGCAGATTATCGATTGTCGCCATATCCATCAGCCAGCGACCTTCCCAATAATGAGTCGCTAGCAAGAACGCAGGAAAACGAATCTGAGTATCGGCAAGCTCGTCCGCGCCGGCGAGGTTCAGCTCATCGCATCCCCTGTAGCCCAGCGCATAAGTCAACTCGTGCCATTGTTTTGCTGCTTCCACTTCACGTCGGGCTATGTCCTGCGCAAAGTTGATATTCTGTTGGCACACCGCCTGCTCTTGTTGCGCTTTAGCGATCAAACTATCGATAAATTTATCAATATCTTCGGGACAATTTCCCTGGAACGCTGTCATTCTTGCGCCGAACGTAGAGTCCAGGAAGAGGTTAATCTGGTAATGGCGTTTAGCACGAACAGCAGGGGCCATGACAAAAATGCATACATAAGCGACTCATTGGCACGGTATTGCTGCCACTGCTTTTTACCTCTGACTAAAAGTGAAATTTCATTGCCAATATTGAGAAGAAGTGTGTTTTTGTCCTGAAGATACTGGTCGAGATTCTCACTGATGACTCGCTGTTCATGGCGGATATCATTGAGTCTGCGCCATGCGGGTTCGATTTGCTGAAGTTGCATAAACTGTGAAGTTAAACGTTCATGCAAAAGCGTCACTACATGCTCTGGCGAATTGTACTCTCCAGCTCCAAACGCCGCCTCCGCTTTTTCAAGGTAAAAGGCCCGGGCTTTTTCCAGATATTCCTGGGATTCAACGCGGTTAAAAAAATCTCCAGTCTGGTATTTCTTCGCTGCCTCAACCAGACGGCTTTTAGACGGAAAATAAGCGCCATAGCTTATTACCTCCGGCAACCAACGCCCAGACATTACGCCAAAACCAGTAGAGAAATCTTTTCCAAAGGCTTCAATAATATTGGTGACGGCCTGATTGTTAGTCGATGTGGCAATGATTACAGGAGGTTCAGTTTGATTAAGTGCGGCTCTTGTCCATTCGGTGGCAATAATAGAAAGCACCAGCGTAGTTTTACCCGTTCCCGGAGGACCGTTGACAGCGAGCATATCACCCTGCTGTTGAGTCAGATAATGGCTCAGGGCATCGCGCTGCGCCACTGCCAGCGGAAACTTATCGCCGGAATGCCCCAAACGTTCGCAGAACATCACATTCTTAGCGAGAAGTGGCTCCACTGGAGCCATTTCGTTTGAGGCAAAACGCGTTAATAGCGGAACCTTAACCTGGCTCATCAGAAGATGGTCATACATAGGCAGGATATGAACGCTGGCCCCTACATGCTGGCTAGCTTTAACTATATAACCGTATCCAGCCCGTTCGTATGGCTCAGATGTAGCGACCCAATTTCCAGTGACGTTTCTTAAAAGGTTATCTGACTGTTGAAGATAATTTTGCCAATGCTGACGATACCTGGCATGGCGTTCCGCTTTCTCTTCGTCAGTTTCTTCGTAATGTTCTGGGTCATCTTCATTAATGGTGGCTGTGTTATGCGTGGTTTTGTATTTGTCATATTGCGCCAACTCACCAATAGAAAAATGACCGGAAGGGAGAGGTTCAAGCAGATCGCGGGGAATAGTGGCTGAAGCGGCAGGAAACAAAAAACCTTCCCTATTCAGAAGAGCGGAGGTAACCAGTGGCGTGATAATTGCGGGTGCATCTGCCATTTGCTCTTTGCCATGCTTTACTATGCGGTTCCACACTTGGGGCCGTAACACGACTTCAACGGTTTTTACCGACTCCCCTTCACCGTCAAAAAATGCCCGAATAGTCTCGTCATCCAACTTCCCTGTGGTGATATTTATCCATCGAATGAATGAATCTGTATCTTTACGTGAAAACGTTCCTTTACCAGATTCGGCGTCAGCTAAGGAGTTGCGCCAGTATGAAGTGAATCCCAATGTATTGCTGTCCATTTTCCATTCCGTGACATGATAGAAATCATTGATTTCATTGATGTAAATATTACTTATGATTAAACATTGTCCACGATGCGAGCACGATCGCAATAAATATTGTGCCTGGAGGATGGATTAGATTTTCTGAAAGAGCCGAATCCTTAATAGATAAGCGCAAACATACTTGGTTCGGTATTCTTAAGGGATTTAATATGGATTGAACCAGGTTGACGTTAGTTGGAAAAAACAGCGGAAAAGATTTGTGTGGCGCGGATTTCAGGCATAAAAAAAGACCTCAGTTGAGGTCTATTTACATACTTTTGGTGCCGAAGGCCGGACTCGAACCGGCACGTATTTCTACGGTTGATTTTGAATCAACTGCGTCTACCGATTTCGCCACTTCGGCACTGAAGAGGTATGCGGAAAACGTTGTGGATTATACCTGTCACGCGCCGCCATGCAAGCGTCAGCTTGCACCCACCTTGCTAAGTGCTGAAAATTTCAGCACCATTCTCAGTAATGTGTAACCTTTGTCACACTCCAGGCCTCCCGCCCGACCATGCTCTACACTTCCCGGGCAATATCAGAGAAGGGCAAAAGCATGTCGATGATAAAAAGCTATGCTGCAAAAGAGGCTGGCGGGGAACTGGAGCTCTATGAGTACGATCCCGGTGAACTGAAGCCACAAGACGGCGAAGTACAGGTGGATTACTGCGGGATTTGCCATTCTGGCCTGTCGATGCTCGACAACAAGTGGGGATTCTCACAGTACCCACTGGTTGCCTGTCATGAAGTGATTGGTCGCGTGGTTGCGCTGGGTAGCGCCGCGTAAGATAAAGGTTTGCAAATCAGTCAGCGTGTCGACCTCTGATCGCTCTGCCGGGTCACTTCTACCGGTCTTTAAGATATCTCGCAATCGGCTGAATTTAGTGGTGAAAAGCGCTCAACCGTGTCTATACTCCAGGCAGGGAACTGGAGGAAATCTCATGAGCGAACCGCGTTTAATTGCCCGCACGCCGGACACAGAACTGTTTTTACTACCCGCTATGGCTAACCGTCACGGACTGATTACTGGCGCAACAGGGACAGGTAAAACTGTCACGCTGCAAAAACTGGCGGAATCTCTGTCAGAAATCGGCGTTCCGGTATTTATGGCCGATGTAAAAGGTGATTTGACCGGGGTTGCGGCAGAAGGTACTACCTCGGAAAAACTGCTCGCTCGGTTGAAAAATATCGGCGTCAACGACTGGCAGCCACATGCGAATCCAGTCGTTGTGTGGGATATTTTTGGTGAGAAAGGTCATCCAGTACGGGCAACGGTCTCGGATCTGGGACCGCTGTTGCTTGCACGGCTGTTAAATCTCAACGACGTGCAATCCGGCGTGCTGAATATCATCTTCCGTATTGCCGACGATCAGGGACTATTGTTACTCGACTTTAAAGATCTCCGGGCGATTACCCAATATATCGGTGATAACGCCAAATCATTCCAGAATCAGTACGGTAATATCAGTAGCGCATCGGTTGGCGCCATCCAGCGCGGATTACTGACACTGGAACAGCAAGGGGCGACGCATTTCTTTGGTGAGCCGATGCTGGATATCAAAGACTGGATGCGTACCGATGCCAACGGTAAAGGTGTTATCAATATTCTTAGCGCCGAAAAGCTCTACCAGATGCCAAAACTGTACGCCGCCAGCCTGCTGTGGATGCTTTCTGAGTTGTATGAGCAACTGCCAGAAGCAGGCGATTTGGATAAACCGAAACTGGTATTTTTCTTCGACGAAGCGCATCTGCTGTTCAACGATGCACCGCAGGTGTTGTTGGATAAGATTGAACAGGTAATAAGACTTATCCGCTCGAAAGGTGTGGGCGTCTGGTTTGTTTCGCAAAACCCGTCTGATATCCCTGACAACGTGCTTGGGCAGTTGGGAAATCGCGTTCAGCACGCTCTGCGCGCCTTCACGCCGAAAGACCAGAAAGCGGTGAAGACGGCGGCGCAAACCATGCGTCCCAATCCGGCATTTGATACGGAAAAGGCGATTCAGGAACTAGGAACCGGCGAAGCGTTGATCTCTTTTCTGGATGCGAAAGGAAGTCCTTCTGTGGTAGAGCGTGCGATGGTGATCGCGCCTTGTTCACGGATGGGGCCGGTAACGGAAGATGAGCGTAACGGCCTGATTAATCACTCTCCGGTGTATGGCAAGTATGAAGATGACGTAGACCGGGAATCCGCCTATGAGATGCTGCAAAAAGGCGTGCAGGCCAGTACCGAACAGCAAAATAACCCTCCTGCCAAAGGGAAAGAGATAAGTGAAGATGACGGTATTCTGGGTGGGTTGAAGGATATTTTGTTTGGCACTACCGGACCGCGCGGCGGGAAGAAAGATGGCGTGGTACAGACTATGGCGAAAAGCGCCGCCCGTCAGGTGACGAACCAGATTATACGCGGGGTGCTGGGGAGTTTGCTGGGGGGAAGAAGAAGGTAAGTCAGGTGCGATTTATCTTCGCCTGATGCGGCGCTGGCGGGTCTTATCAGGCCTACACCACTGCAATATATTGATTTTTCAGGCATGAACGAAACACACTTTGCTGACAATAATAAAGGGAGCTTATGCTCCCTTTATTCGTTCATCAAGTTACGATTTTCTCATTAACAGCCACAGGCTGATTAAGAAGAAGCTGGCGCTTGGCAACAGTGCGCCGATGATCGGCGGGATACCGTAAACCAGCGTCAGTGGGCCGAAGATCTGATCCAGCACGTAGAACACAAAGCCAAAGCTGATACCGGTGACCACGCGCACGCCCATCGGCACGCTGCGCAGTGGACCGAAGATGAACGACAGCGCCATCAACATCATCACCGCGACAGAAAGCGGCTGGAAGATTTTGCTCCACATATTGAGCTGATAACGTCCGGCGTCCTGGCCACTCGACTTCAGATACTTCACGTAGTTGTGTAAACCACTAATGGAGAGAGCATCCGGATCCAGCGCTACAACGCCCAGTTTGTCCGGCGTGAGGTTGGTTTTCCAGGTACCGCTCACGGTCTGCGAACCGGTTATCTGTTTGGGATTGGTCAGGTCAGATTCATCAACCTGCGAGAGACGCCAGACTTTATGTTCCGGGTCAAACTTCGCGGAAGCAGCATAGCGAACGGATTGCAGACGACGATTCTCGTTGAAGGCATAAATACTGATGCCACCTAACTCTTCATCGCCTTTTACTCGTTCAATATAGACAAAGTTGTCGCCATCTTTCGCCCATAAACCTTGCTGGGTAGAGAGCAACGAGCCGCCGTACATCGCCTGCGCACGGTAGTTACGCGCCATCTGTTCGCCCTGCGGCGCGACCCACTCGCCAATCGCCATGGTCAACAAGACCAGTGGAATGGCGGTTTTCATCACTGACAGCGCCACCTGCATGCGGGTAAAACCAGAAGCCTGCATTACCACCAGTTCGCTGCGTTGTGCCAGCATCCCCAGTCCGAGCAACGCGCCCAGCAAGGCCGCCATCGGGAAGAAGATTTGCACATCTTTCGGCACGCTCAGCAGGGTATACATCCCCGCGCCTAACGCGTCGTAGCTCCCCTGCCCGGCTTTTTTCAACTGATCGACAAACTTGATAATGCCGGAAAGCGACACCAGCATGAACAGCGTCATCATGATGGTGGTGAAAATAGTTTTACCGATATAGCGGTCAAGTACACCAAAGGGTTGCATTATACCGCTCCTTTACGCGTAAAACTGGCGCGCAGACGGCGGACCGGCACCGTATCCCAAAGGTTGAGAACAATCGCCAAAGCCAGATAAATCAGGTTTACGGTCCACATCCACAGCGTCGGGTCCAACTTACCTTTACCGCCGTTCGATTTCAGCGAGGTCTGGATCAGGAAGAAAAGCAGATACAGCAACATGGCCGGTAGCATCGACAGGACACGCCCCTGACGCGGGTTAACCACGCTCAGAGGCACAACCATGAGCGCCATCATAAACACGGTGAATACCAAAGTGATACGCCAGTTCAGTTCCGCGCGGGCACGATCGGTGTCAGTGTTCCACAGTGTGCGCATGTCCATCTGGTCAGTATCGTTCGGGTCCAGCGCTACCGCCTGATGACCGATGATCGCCTGATAATCCTGGAAGTCCGTAATGCGGAAATCACGCAGCAGTGCAGTGCCTTCGAAGCGCGTTCCCTGATTGAGGGTCACGACCTGAGAGCCATCTCGCAACTGAGTTAAATGTCCGGAATCGGCCACCACCACGGAAGGACGCGCATTACCTTTTGGTCGAATTTGCGCGAGGAACACATCTTTGAAATCGCTACCGTCAACACTTTCGATGAACAGCACCGAGCTGCCATTCGTCGCTTGCTGGAACTGACCTTGCGCCAGCGCCGCCATGCCGGGGTTAGCTTTCGCTTCCGCTAACACTTCATCCTGATGGCGCGATGACCACGGTCCTGCCCACATAACGTTAACCGCCGCGACAATCGCCGTGAATACCGCGAGAACCATCGCCGCTTTGACCAGAACCGCTTTGCTCAGGCCACAGGCATGCATTACCGTAATTTCACTTTCGGTATACAGTTTACCCAACGTCATCAGCAGCCCGAGGAACAGGCTTAATGGCAGGATAAGCTGCGCCATTTCCGGCACGCCCAACCCAAGAAGGGAGAGCACCAGGTTCGCCGGAATGTCGCCGTCAACCGCCGCGCCGAGGATCCTCACTAACTTTTGACAGAAGAAGATCAAAAGCAAGATGAAGAGTATCGCCAACTGGCTTTTGAGCGTCTCCCGAACCAGATATCTTATGATTATCACTTTAAATACGCCCGTAAAAACTCGTCTTTTGCAGGATTTTAGCTTGTTTCATGGCTTAAACGTCATTTATTCTCTTGAGTCGTCGAAATCGTCGCTAAGATAATTATACTCAACGGATTCGCCCCTCAGATTTTGTTCTGACGTGCCAATGCCGTAATAACGTTAAGATTAACACGAAGTCATCGCAACAGCGGACATGAGTTACGAAAGCTTGCAATTCTATCTGTAGCCACCGCCGTTGTCTTTAAGATTCAGGAGCGTAGTGCATGGAGTTTAGTGTAAAAAGCGGTAGCCCGGAGAAACAGCGGAGTGCCTGCATCGTCGTGGGCGTCTTCGAACCACGTCGCCTTTCTCCGATTGCAGAACAGCTCGATAAGATCAGTGATGGGTACATCAGCGCCCTGCTACGCCGGGGCGAACTGGAAGGAAAACCGGGGCAGACCCTGTTGCTGCACCATGTGCCAAATGTGCTCTCCGAGCGCATCCTCCTTATTGGTTGTGGCAAAGAACGTGAGCTGGATGAGCGCCAGTATAAGCAGGTTATTCAGAAAACCATTAATACACTGAATGATACTGGCTCAATGGAAGCGGTCTGCTTCCTGACTGAACTGCACGTCAAAGGCCGCAATAACTACTGGAAAGTGCGTCAGGCTGTCGAGACGGCAAAAGAGACGCTATACAGTTTTGATCAACTAAAAACGAATAAGACCGAGCCGCGTCGTCCGCTGCGTAAAATGGTGTTCAACGTACCGACTCGCCGTGAACTTACCAGTGGTGAGCGTGCGATCCAGCACGGTCTGGCGATTGCCGCAGGGATCAAAGCGGCGAAAGATCTCGGCAATATGCCGCCAAATATCTGTAACGCCGCCTACCTCGCCTCCCAGGCACGCCAGTTGGCTGACAGCTACAGCAAAAATGTCATCACCCGCGTTATCGGTGAACAGCAGATGAAAGAGCTGGGGATGCACTCCTATCTGGCGGTTGGTCAGGGTTCGCAGAACGAATCGCTGATGTCGGTGATTGAGTACAAAGGCAACGCGTCGGAAGATGCGCGCCCAATCGTGCTGGTCGGTAAAGGCTTAACCTTCGACTCCGGCGGTATCTCGATCAAGCCTTCCGAAGGCATGGATGAGATGAAGTACGATATGTGCGGCGCGGCGGCAGTTTACGGCGTGATGCGTATGGTCGCGGAGCTGCAACTGCCGATTAATGTTATCGGCGTGCTGGCAGGCTGCGAAAACATGCCTGGCGGTCGTGCCTATCGTCCGGGCGATGTGTTAACCACCATGTCCGGTCAAACCGTTGAAGTGCTGAATACCGACGCTGAAGGCCGTCTGGTGCTGTGCGATGTGTTAACTTATGTTGAGCGTTTTGAGCCAGAGGCGGTGATTGACGTGGCGACGTTGACGGGTGCTTGTGTGATCGCGCTGGGCCATCATATCACTGGCCTGATGGCGAACCACAACCCGCTGGCTCATGAGCTGATTGCCGCGTCTGAACAGTCTGGCGACCGCGCATGGCGTTTACCGCTGGGTGACGAGTACCAGGAACAGTTGGAGTCCAATTTTGCCGATATGGCGAACATTGGCGGGCGTCCTGGCGGGGCGATTACCGCAGGCTGTTTCCTGTCGCGCTTTACGCGTAAGTACAACTGGGCACACCTGGATATCGCGGGTACTGCGTGGCGTTCTGGTAAAGCAAAAGGCGCAACCGGCCGTCCGGTGGCGTTGCTGGCACAGTTCCTGTTGAACCGCGCCGGGTTTAACGGCGAAGAGTGATTGCATCAAGAATTATTGTTCTTGCCGGATGCGGCGTGAACGCCTTATCCGGCCTACACGCAGCACTGAACTCGTAGGCCTGATAAGACGCGACAGCGGCGCATCAGGCAATGTTGTTATTGTCGGATGCGGCGTGAACGCCTTATCCGACCTACACACAGCACCGAACTTGTAGGCCTGATAAGACGCGACAGCGGCGCATCAGGCAATGTTGTTATTGTCGGATGCGGCGTGAACGCCTTATCCGACCTACACACAGCACCGAACTTGTAGGCCTGATAAGACGCGACAGCGGCGCATCAGGCAATGCGGTGTATTACCTGATGCATATTTAAATCCACCACAAGAAGCCCCATATATGAAAAACGCAACGTTCTACCTTCTGGACAATGACACCACCGTTGATGGCTTAAGCGCCGTTGAGCAACTGGTGTGTGAAATTGCCGCAGAACGTTGGCGCAGCGGTAAGCGCGTGCTCATCGCCTGTGAAGATGAAAAACAGGCTTACCGGCTGGACGAAGCCCTGTGGGCGCGTCCGGCAGAAAGTTTTGTTCCGCACAATTTAGCGGGAGAAGGACCGCGCGGCGGTGCGCCAGTGGAGATCGCCTGGCCGCAAAAACGTAGCAGCAGCCCGCGCGATATATTGATTAGTCTGCGAACAAGCTTTGCAGATTTTGCCACCGCTTTCACAGAAGTGGTAGACTTCGTCCCTTATGAAGATTCTCTGAAACAACTGGCGCGCGAACGCTATAAAGCCTACCGCGTGGCTGGTTTCAACCTGAATACGGCAACCTGGAAATAATGGAAAAGACATACAACCCACAAGATATCGAACAGCCGCTTTACGAGCACTGGGAAAAGCAGGGCTACTTTAAGCCTAATGGCGATGAAAGCCAGGAAAGTTTCTGCATCATGATCCCGCCGCCGAACGTCACCGGCAGTTTGCATATGGGTCACGCCTTCCAGCAAACCATCATGGATACCATGATCCGCTATCAGCGCATGCAGGGTAAAAATACCCTGTGGCAGGTCGGTACTGACCACGCCGGGATCGCTACCCAGATGGTCGTTGAGCGCAAGATTGCCGCAGAAGAAGGTAAAACCCGTCACGACTATGGCCGCGAAGCCTTCATCGATAAAATCTGGGAATGGAAAGCGGAATCCGGCGGCACCATTACTCGTCAGATGCGTCGTCTCGGCAACTCCGTCGACTGGGAGCGTGAGCGCTTCACTATGGATGAAGGGCTTTCCAATGCGGTGAAAGAAGTTTTCGTTCGTCTGTATAAAGAAGACCTGATTTACCGTGGCAAACGCCTGGTCAACTGGGATCCGAAACTGCGCACCGCTATCTCTGACCTGGAAGTGGAAAACCGCGAATCGAAAGGTTCGATGTGGCACATCCGCTATCCGCTGGCTGACGGCGCGAAAACCGCAGACGGTAAAGATTATCTGGTCGTCGCGACCACCCGCCCGGAAACTCTGCTGGGCGATACCGGCGTCGCTGTTAACCCGGAAGATCCGCGTTACAAAGATCTGATTGGCAAATATGTCATTCTTCCGCTGGTGAACCGTCGTATTCCTATCGTTGGCGACGAACACGCCGACATGGAAAAAGGCACTGGCTGCGTGAAGATCACTCCGGCGCACGACTTTAACGACTATGAAGTAGGTAAACGCCACGCTCTGCCGATGATCAACATCCTGACCTTTGACGGTGATATCCGTGAAAGCGCCCAGGTGTTCGATACCAAAGGTAACGAATCTGACGTTTATTCCAGCGAGATCCCGGCAGAATTCCAGAAACTGGAGCGTTTTGCTGCACGCAAAGCGATCGTTGCTGCCGTTGATGCCCTCGGCCTGCTGGAAGAGATTAAACCGCACGACCTGACTGTTCCTTACGGCGACCGTGGCGGCGTAGTTATCGAACCGATGCTGACCGACCAGTGGTATGTACGTGCCGATGTACTGGCGAAACCGGCAGTTGAAGCGGTTGAGAACGGCGACATTCAGTTCGTACCGAAGCAGTACGAAAACATGTACTTCTCCTGGATGCGTGATATTCAGGACTGGTGTATCTCTCGTCAACTGTGGTGGGGTCACCGCATTCCGGCATGGTACGACGACGCGGGTAATGTTTATGTTGGCCGCAACGAAGATGAAGTGCGCAAGGAAAATAACCTTGCCGCCGACGTCGCTCTGCGTCAGGACGAAGACGTTCTCGATACCTGGTTCTCCTCTGCGCTGTGGACCTTCTCTACTCTTGGCTGGCCGGAAAACACCGACGCCCTGCGTCAGTTCCACCCGACCAGTGTGATGGTATCTGGCTTCGACATCATCTTCTTCTGGATTGCCCGCATGATCATGATGACCATGCATTTCATCAAAGATGAAAATGGCAAGCCGCAGGTGCCGTTCCACACCGTTTACATGACCGGTCTGATTCGTGATGACGAAGGCCAGAAGATGTCCAAATCCAAGGGTAACGTGATTGACCCGCTGGATATGGTCGACGGTATTTCGCTGCCAGAACTGCTGGAAAAACGTACCGGCAATATGATGCAGCCACAACTGGCGGATAAAATCCGTAAGCGCACCGAGAAGCAGTTCCCGAACGGTATTGAGCCGCACGGTACTGACGCCCTGCGCTTCACCCTGGCGGCGCTGGCTTCTACCGGTCGTGACATCAACTGGGATATGAAGCGTCTGGAAGGTTACCGTAACTTCTGTAACAAACTGTGGAACGCCAGCCGCTTTGTGCTGATGAACACTGAAGGTCAGGATTGCGGCTTTAACGGCGGCGAAATGACCCTGTCACTGGCAGACCGCTGGATCCTGGCGGAGTTCAACCAGACCATCAAAGCGTACCGCGAAGCGCTGGATAGCTTCCGCTTCGATATCGCCGCAGGCATTTTGTATGAGTTCACCTGGAACCAGTTCTGCGACTGGTATCTGGAGCTGACCAAGCCGGTAATGAACGGTGGAACTGAAGCCGAACTACGTGGTACTCGCCATACGCTGGTGACCGTGCTGGAAGGTCTGCTGCGCCTCGCGCATCCGATCATTCCGTTCATCACCGAAACCATCTGGCAGCGTGTGAAAGTACTGTGCGGCATCACTGCCGACACCATCATGCTGCAACCGTTCCCGCAGTACGATGCGTCTCAGGTTGATGAGGCGGCGCTGGCTGACACCGAGTGGCTGAAACAGGCGATCATTGCGGTGCGTAACATCCGCGCGGAAATGAACATCGCACCGGGCAAACCGCTGGAGCTTCTGCTGCGTGGTTGCAGTGCGGATGCAGAGCGTCGCGTAAATGAAAACCGTGGCTTCCTGCAAACACTGGCGCGTCTGGAAAGCATCACTGTGCTGCCTGCCGATGACAAAGGTCCGGTTTCCGTTACTAAGATCGTCGACGGTGCTGAGCTGCTGATCCCGATGGCTGGCCTCATCAATAAAGAAGATGAGCTGGCACGTCTGGCAAAAGAAGTGGCGAAGATCGAAGGCGAAATCAGCCGCATCGAGAACAAGCTGGCGAACGAAGGCTTTGTATCCCGCGCACCGGAAGCGGTTATCGCGAAAGAGCGTGAGAAGCTGGAAGGTTATGCGGAAGCGAAAGCGAAACTGATTGAACAGCAGGCGGTTATCGCCGCGCTGTAATACCCACCGTGAAAACGAAGGCCGGAGCATGCTCCGGCCTTTTTATTTAGATAAACGGAACATACGGCATAATACCGCGAGATATCCACATTAACGGCCCGCTATCCTGCGGTTTGTCATCATTGGTTAATTCCAGCGAATCAAGGTCACCCTGAACATGGGTATTATTGGCAATCCAGCCAACCATCCACATTTTCAGCCAGGGATAAGCCAGTCCACAGGTGATTGAAGCCCCCATTAATATCGCAAACATGCGCAGAAGCATACCGAAGGTGGTAACAGACGAATGGAAATGAATTGTTCCATTTGCCAGTGTCAGATTATTCAGAAACAGACCGCGTAACGTTGCATAGAGATAACTGGCAAAAACAAGAATCGCCACAAAATACAGGAAATAGGAAGCCATAATCTGCGGGTAATATTGCAATATAAGATCACTACCCGCACCAGCCCGCCCTAACATAGTCATCATCATTAATTGCTGAAATACTGGCGCAATCATAATACCAATGACAATGATGAAAGGAACCATGGTCAATATTGCGAGCATACATCCTTTAATGCATTCTTTTACGTTTACCTTAATAGAGAACTGATGAGTGCCAAAGGTCGCGTTATTACCCAGCAACGGCATCCATTTGCTATAGGTAATACCGTGGACAACACCCAATCCGACGGCTGAAAGTAAACTTAACACCACTAAATTAAAGACTAATCCTCCTATTGATGTCATAACTTGCGCAATAAGGTATAGCGCTAACCAAAAAGCTAACGCCAACAGAACAGGCAGACCTAACATCACCCACCATGCACGGAGCATGGAGCAGTTAAAGCCAAAGCGAATACCATTCAGTGAGGTCATGTTCGCCTGATATTGCAGACTCTTCACTGCCATGCAAGGAATACCGCAGATCAAGAGGGCAAACAGGAAAAAACCAAGCACAAAGTGTTGGCCTGAAAAACAAAAAATACTGAAAAAATAAACGATCATAATAAGTAACATGCTAACAAAAATGGCACCACCTGTTCCCTTATAACTAAATGGTTGCCCCTTGAGTGTCACATGTTGATAAATATAACGACGGCATTTCACTAATGCCCACGGCCCATATATTCCCAGCGTAATAATTGTCAGTAAAAAATTCACAAGACAAATAAGAAAATACTCACCACCCTTGCCTGTAAAAACAAATGCGTGACGAGGATTATCTTTCCCGACGTTTACACCATTCATGAACTATATCCCTAAAATAAATTCCATTCATACAGATAATAAATCCAGTACAATAATACTGGTACGCCTAGAATACGCCTTCTCAAAGAGATATATGCTTAATATTTTCTGATTTATCTTCTTCTTGCACCGCATAAGCGAGGGTGGTATTAAAGTGAGCTATAAATCATACATTTGAAATTGAGCTATGCTATGAATGTTGTCGCTTCTCCCGCGCTCCGTTTGCGCAAACTTACCGCCACCGATAATCCTGCTATTGCCAGCGTCATCCGCCAGGTGTCCGCAGAGTACGGTCTGACCGCCGATAAAGGCTATACCGTTGCCGATCCCAATCTCGACGAGCTGTATCAAATGTATAGTCAGCCTGGCCATGCGTATTGGGTGGTTGAATACCACGGCGAAGTGGTCGGCGGCGGCGGAATTGCGCCATTAACCGGGAGTGAGTCAGACATTTGCGAATTACAAAAAATGTATTTTCTTCCTGCTATTCGCGGCAAAGGGCTGGCAAAAAAACTGGCCTTAATGGCGATGGAGCAGGCGCGAGAAATGGGCTTCAAACGCTGCTATCTGGAAACAACCGCTTTTTTGAAAGAAGCGATTGGTTTGTATGAACATTTAGGTTTTCAACATATCGACTATGCGCTTGGCTGCACGGGCCATGTCGATTGTGAAGTGCGGATGCTGCGCGAACTGTAAAAAAATGCCCGCTAGTGTGTGCTATCGGGCATTTTAATCAATTAATTAATGGCGAACACCGTCATCATCTTCGTCGACAAAATCTTCATCGTCGCCTTCTTCACCGTTAGGATCTTCAAAGTAAGTCCCCCAACCGTCGTATTCAACGTCGAATTTCTCTGCCAGGTTCATCAATTGCTCAACCTGAGCATCGATCAGATCGGCATTCAACGCGCATTCGCTGATGATGTCACAGCAAATCACGATATCACCCTCTTCAACTTCCAGCTCTTCTGGATCGGTCACTTCATAGCCGAGTTTAAATGCTTCAACCGCCGCTTTTTCCAGGGTTTCCAGATCGTCTGCGGAAAGGTGATGCTCGATGGTGTACAGCGCGTCTGGATCGCTACCATCTTCCAGTAATTCTTCAATAATCAAACGCGTTTCTTCACGCTGTTCTTCCAGTTGTTCCGGGTTTGCCATGGCTTATTCCTCTTAATGTCCTGCCGATACTCTTATTGTCACACACCACTGACATTGCCTCCACCTTTGTGATAAAGATTTATGCCTCAGGCTTGCAAATGAATATTCATACATATAAATTGAATTTTAATTCATTAGGCGTTAGCCACAGGAGGGATCTATGTCCGGGTTTTATCATAAGCATTTCCTGAAATTACTCGATTTCACACCCGCTGAAATCAACAGCCTGCTTCAGTTAGCCGCGAAGCTGAAAGCCGATAAGAAAAACGGTACTGAAGAAGCCAGACTCACGGGTAAAAACATCGCGCTCATCTTCGAAAAAGACTCGACACGTACCCGATGCTCTTTCGAAGTTGCCGCATATGACCAGGGCGCTCGCGTCACTTATCTCGGCCCCAGCGGCAGCCAGATTGGTCATAAAGAGTCGATTAAAGATACTGCCCGCGTGCTTGGACGCATGTATGACGGTATTCAGTATCGCGGCTATGGTCAGGAGATCGTCGAAACGCTGGCAGAATACGCTGGCGTGCCGGTCTGGAACGGGCTGACCAATGAATTCCATCCAACGCAGTTGCTGGCTGATCTGCTGACCATGCAAGAATATTTACCGGGTAAAGCGTTCAATGAAATGACGCTGGTCTACGCCGGAGATGCCCGCAACAACATGGGCAATTCGATGCTGGAAGCTGCTGCGCTGACTGGCCTGGATTTACGCCTGGTGGCACCGCAGGCGTGCTGGCCGGAAGCCTCGCTGGTTGCGGAATGTCGCGCGCTGGCACAACAGAACGGCGGGAATATTACACTGACAGAAGATATCGCGGCAGGCGTTAAAGGCGCAGACTTTATCTATACCGATGTGTGGGTGTCGATGGGGGAAGCGAAAGAGAAATGGGCAGAACGTATTGCACTGCTGCGTGATTATCAGGTAAACAGCAAAATGATGCAGTTGACGGGTAATCCCGAAGTCAAATTCCTGCACTGTCTGCCCGCATTTCATGACGATCAAACCACGCTTGGCAAGAAAATGGCTGAAGAATTTGGCCTGCATGGTGGGATGGAAGTGACGGATGAGGTCTTCGAATCTGCCGCCAGCATTGTTTTTGATCAGGCGGAAAACCGTATGCATACCATCAAAGCAGTGATGGTCGCGACGCTTGCCAAATAACACCAGTACCGGAGGCGGCGTAACGTCGCCACCGGTATAATCCGCTTATACCATCTGCATCTTCACAACCGCTTTGCGAACCCTGGCTGGCTCGCCCACTGCGCACAGTGGCTTGTGCACTTCACCCGGATAGAACACGACAAAGTCCCCTTCATTGAGGATGACGGTCTTCTCTTCAACGCCTTCCGGCAAAAAAGCGATGTCTTTATCTGCTAACCAGTCAGTATCCGGTGTACCCGCAGGTTGCGTGCTAAAGGTCATGCCCTCCTGCCCTTTTAACACAATTTGAATGTCGAGATAGCGAGCATGATACTCTGCGCGACGCGCTTCATACGGCTCGGTCATATCTTCAGAGATAAGATAAAACAGACGGTTGCCTTCGATATCGTGCTTACCCTTTGGCGTTTCTGCCGTAACGTGCGCTTTAATATGCTCAATCGCCTGGCGTAACTCTTCCGGCAACCATTGCTGGAGATTATGAATATTTCCGATGATCATTTCTTTCCTTTCCTCAATTAAAACATTGTTTCATTTCTCTTGTTATACGTAATTCCTTATAGCCATACCAGTATTTTTTGCCGCCTGATTGCGCCAGCGCATATTTTCCTGCCCGTTCCCGCGCCATCCCACCTTATGTTATAAATTCAAATTTAAAGCATATAAATTCACAACAATCGTTTACCTGGGGAGTTTTTTGCATTAATCGCTTGATCCCACTTTCTGGCTGAGTATAATGCCGGACAATTTGCCGGGAGGATGTATGGTTCAGTGTGTTCGACATTTTGTCTTACCGCGTCTGAAAAAAGACGCTGGCCTGCCGTTTTTCTTCCCGTTGATCACCTATTCCCAGCCCCTCAATCGAGGGGCTTTTTTTTGCCCAGGCGTCAGGAGATAAAAGATGGCTAATCCGCTATATCAAAAACATATCATTTCCATAAACGACCTTAGTCGCGATGACCTTAATCTGGTGCTGGCGACAGCGGCGAAACTGAAAGCAAACCCGCAACCAGAGTTGTTGAAACATAAAGTGATTGCCAGTTGCTTCTTCGAAGCATCAACCCGCACCCGCCTCTCTTTCGAAACCTCGATGCACCGCCTGGGTGCCAGCGTGGTGGGATTCTCCGACAGCGCCAACACGTCATTGGGTAAAAAAGGGGAAACGCTGGCCGATACCATTTCGGTTATTAGTACCTATGTCGATGCGATTGTGATGCGCCACCCGCAGGAAGGTGCGGCGCGCCTGGCCACCGAGTTTTCCGGCAATGTACCGGTACTGAATGCCGGTGATGGTTCCAACCAACATCCGACGCAAACCTTGCTGGATCTGTTCACGATTAAGGAAACTCAGGGGCGTCTGGACAATCTCCACGTCGCAATGGTCGGTGACCTGAAATATGGCCGTACCGTGCACTCTCTGACCCAGGCGCTGGCAAAATTCGACGGCAACCGTTTTTACTTCATCGCCCCGGATGCGTTGGCAATGCCGCAATACATTCTGGATATGCTCGATGAAAAAGGTATCGCCTGGAGTCTGCATAGCGCCATCGAAGAAGTGATGGCGGAAGTGGATATTCTGTATATGACCCGCGTGCAAAAAGAGCGCCTGGATCCGTCTGAATACGCCAACGTGAAAGCGCAGTTTGTCCTGCGCGCCAGCGATCTCCACAACGCCAAAGCCAATATGAAAGTGCTGCATCCGCTGCCGCGCGTTGATGAGATTGCGACAGATGTTGATAAAACGCCGCACGCCTGGTACTTCCAGCAGGCAGGTAACGGAATTTTCGCTCGCCAGGCGTTACTGGCACTGGTTCTGAATCGCGATCTGGTACTGTAAGGGGAAATAGAGATGACACACGATAATAAATTGCAGGTTGAAGCTATTAAACGCGGCACGGTAATTGACCATATCCCCGCCCAGATCGGTTTTAAGCTGTTGAGTCTGTTCAAGCTGACCGAAACGGATCAGCGCATCACCATTGGTCTGAACCTGCCTTCTGGCGAGATGGGGCGCAAGGATCTGATCAAAATCGAAAATACCTTTTTGAGTGAAGATCAGGTAGACCAACTGGCATTGTATGCACCGCAAGCCACGGTAAACCGTATCGACAACTATGAAGTGGTTGGCAAATCGCGCCCCAGCCTGCCGGAGCGCATCGACAATGTGCTGGTCTGCCCGAACAGCAACTGTATCAGCCATGCCGAACCGGTTTCTTCCAGCTTTGCAGTGAGAAAACGCGCCAATGATATCGCGCTCAAATGCAAATACTGCGAAAAAGAGTTTTCCCATAATGTGGTGCTGGCCAATTAATTGCGGTTGGTAATAAAAGTCTGGCTCCCTATAATGAGCCAGACTTTTTACCGCTGTAATAAAGGAGAAATCATGAGCAAAACTATCGCGACGGAAAATGCACCCGCAGCTATCGGTCCGTATGTTCAGGGCGTTGATCTGGGCAGTATGATCATCACCTCCGGTCAGATCCCGGTAAACCCGAAAACGGGCGAAGTTCCGGCAGACGTAGCCGCACAGGCGCGTCAGTCTCTGGATAACGTAAAAGCGATCGTGGAAGCGGCTGGCCTGAAAGTGGGCGATATCGTTAAAACCACCGTTTTTGTGAAAGATCTGAACGACTTCGCAACCGTAAATGCCACTTACGAAGCCTTCTTCACCGAACACAATGCCACCTTCCCGGCACGTTCTTGCGTTGAAGTTGCCCGTCTGCCGAAAGACGTGAAGATTGAGATCGAAGCGATCGCTGTTCGTCGCTAATCTCTTTCAAAAAGATAATCCAGGTTTCGCGCCTGGATTATCTGATTCAACCACGGAGGGTTGAAGATGGCTAAAGCCCGTTTCACTGATGAACAAATTGCTGAAATTTTACAGCAGTCAAAAAAGGGTGCACCTAATAAGGATTTATGTGAACACTATCAATTTAGTGTTAGTACGCTGCGGCGCTGGCAAGAACAGCACGCAGAAGGCGTAAGAAGTGAATTAAAAAAAATAGAATCCAAAGCGCAAATCGTCTTTCTGCTTTTCTTTGCTGTCTCCATTATACTCACGCTTATATTTGGCAAGCCTACAGGTGGATGGGTAATACCGCCTTTATTACTTTATTGTGTTTATTATATCCGCCTGTATCGCAACATCTCCTCCAGACACATTAAAAAAGAAGACATCTATCTCTCTCGTTCGGTAAATAAAAGCTATAGCGCCCTTTATAATTTGAGCTGGACGTTTATTTGTTTTTTTATTTTTGCAGTAATCTATTTTTTTGTGCAGATTTTTTCGTAGGTGACCGACCTGAAAGAATATTTCAGGTCAGTCTCATCACTGGCTTACTGCCAGCCGTAACGACGGCTATAGAACCCTTTCACCAGTTGCGTTAATGTCATATACCCTGCCAGAATCGCAATCAGCCACGGGAAATAGCTTAACGGCAACGCCTGCAGTTGCAGATAACTGGCCAGCGGCGAGAACGGCAACGCGATCCCCACAACCATCACGATCACGGTCATGATCATTAACGGCCACGATGCGCGGCTCTGAATAAACGGAACACGGCGGGTACGGATCATATGTACAATCAGCGTTTGCGACAGTAACCCCACCACAAACCAGCCCGACTGGAACAGCGTTTGCGTTTCCGGTGTGTTGGCATGGAATACCCACCACATCAGGCAAAACGTCAGAATATCGAAGATCGAACTGATCGGTCCGAAGAAGATCATAAAGCGCCCCAGATCCGCCGGATTCCAGCGCTGCGGCTTTTGAATTTGCTCGTCGTCGACGTTATCAAACGGGATAGCCACCTGTGACACATCGTACAGCAGGTTCTGAATAAGCAAGTGTAACGGCAACATCGGCAGGAAAGGCAAGAAAGCACTCGCCACCAGCACGCTGAACACATTACCGAAGTTAGAACTCGCCGTCATTTTGATGTATTTCAGCATGTTGGCGAAAGTGCGACGTCCCTCAATAACCCCCTCTTCCAGCACCATCAGGCTTTTTTCCAGCAGGATGATATCAGCCGCTTCACGAGCAATATCTACCGCGCCGTCCACGGAAATTCCAATATCCGCAGCGCGTAAGGCGGGCGCATCATTTATTCCATCGCCCATAAAGCCAACCACATGCCCTTCACGCCTCAGTAAGGTCACAATGCGTTCTTTATGCATCGGCGTCAGGCGCGCGAACAGCGTGGTACGTTGCGCGAGATTTGCCAATTCGTCGTCAGTTAGCGTTTCAATATCACTACCAGTAACCACTTCTCCTGCGTCCAGCCCCACTTCATGGCACACTTTCGCCGCCACTAACTCACTGTCGCCAGTAAGGAGCTTCACGGTAATTCCACTGGCTTTTAACGCCCGCAGAGCCGGAGCCGTTGTCTCTTTTGGCGGATCAAGAAAAGCGATATATCCTTCGAGGATCAGATCGGATTCATCAATTCGCTGGTAATCTCCTTCACGCGCTGGCAGGTATTTCGTCGCCACCGCAACCACGCGCAGCCCCTGACGGTTCAGCGTATCAGTAACCCGTTTAATCTTGCGTAACATGGTGTCATCAAGCGGGACAATCTCGCCATTGTGACGCACTTGCGAACACACATTGAGGATCTCCTGCAATGCACCTTTGCAGACCAGTTGATGGTGTTCGGCATTTTCTGCCACTACTACCGACATCCGGCGGCGCTCGAAATCAAACGGAATTTCATCCACTTTCTGCCAACGACTGGCCAACAGACGGGCAGACTCTTCATCGATGCCTTCCAGCACCGCCGTATCGAGCAGGTTTTTAAGCCCGGTCTGGTAATGGCTGTTCAACCACGCACTATGTAGCACCCGCTCGCTGGTTTTACCGGAGATATCGGTATGATTCTCCAGCACAATTTTATCTTGCGTCAGGGTGCCTGTTTTATCAGTGCACAGAATATCCATAGCGCCAAAGTTCTGAATGGCATCCAGATGTTTGACGATCACTTTCTGTTTCGACAGCTTGACTGCGCCACGTGCCAGCGTCGAAGTGACAATCATCGGCAACATTTCCGGTGTTAAGCCTACCGCAACCGAAAGCGCGAACAGCGCTGCTTCCCACCAGTCACCTTTGGTGTAACCGTTGATGAGCAGCACCACCGGCGTCATCACCAGCATAAAGCGAATCAACAATATGCTGACGCGGCTGATCCCTTGTTGAAAGGCGTTCGGCTCGCTTTCCTGCTCGCTGACACGCCCCGCCAGTTGACCAAACCAGGTATTGGCACCTGTGGCAATCACCATTGCTTGTGCCGTGCCGCTCACCACGGTGGTGCCCATAAAACACAAAGTGTCGCACTCCAGCGGATTACAGTGCTCTGACTGGCGGGTAGTTGCTGCTTTTTCAACAGGCAGAGACTCACCGGTTAATGACGCCTGAGCGATGAACAGATCGCGCGCCTGCAAAATACGTAAATCGGCCGGGATCATATCCCCCGCCGCCAGTTTAATAATATCGCCAGGCACTAACTGGTCGATTGGGATCTCCAGCCAGCCATTTTCCCCTTTGTCGTTAATTACACGCAGCACCGTCGCGGTATTGCTGACCATCGCTTTCAGGGCATCTGCCGCTTTAGTGGAACGCGCTTCCTGAATAAAGTTCAGCAGCGTGGAAATAGCCACCATTAACGCGATCACACCTGCAGCAAATAAATCCTCCGTGGCATAAGAAATACCGCCGAGAATGGTGAGCAATATATTAAAGGGGTTGCGATAACAGACCCACAAATGTACCCACCACGGAGACGGTTGTTGCGCAGGTAATTTATTTTCACCATGTTGTTCGCGGGCTAATTCCACTTCCGCCTGATTTAACCCTTCCGGATGGGTGTCGAAGGTTTTCCATAATTCCTCTTCTGGCATTACCGCCATTTTCAGGCAATGCGCACTTAAGGAAGGGGGGATCGGAATATTCGCTGTCTGTTGCGCGCCAGGCAACGGATCGCGATGAACCAGACGAGAAGGTAAATGGCGAATGAGCCGGGTAAAAATTTCTTTAAACATAGGAAGTCCCTCCGCACCCCGTAAGCATGGTGCAGAAAATATCTTCAGGCGTTGCAAAGCCTTACCTGAAGGTAATAAAAATGAGCTGGGACGTTAAAACGTCACGGCCTTACGCATCCGGTAACGCCGTGAAAAGACAGGCTTACCGGAAAAGTTTTAATCTCCGTCGAGGGAGAGGCGTGGGATCAGGTTCCATATAACCTCCGGTAAGTGAAAAATAGCGCCAGGAATCCAATAATATTGGTAGCATTTATGCCGATATAATACCTGCAGACAACTAAACCAACGATAAACCAGACTTTGCCCATTGCGGTATGCACAGGTAAAGTTAGGCTCAAATAATTAAACCGCAAGTTACGGGGCAACAGGATGCAAAATCGGCTGACCATCAAAGACATCGCGCGCTTAAGCGGCGTGGGGAAATCCACGGTTTCCCGGGTGCTGAATAACGAAAGCGGCGTGAGTCAGCGCACACGTGAGCGCGTGGAAGCAGTGATGAATCAGCATGGATTTTCCCCTTCCCGCTCCGCACGCGCCATGCGTGGGCAAAGCGATAAAGTCGTCGCCATTATCGTTACCCGTCTGGATTCGTTGTCAGAAAATCTCGCCGTTCAGACCATGCTGCCTGCATTCTATGAACAGGGCTACGACCCAATCATGATGGAAAGCCAGTTTTCACCACAATTGGTCGCAGAGCATCTGGGCGTTCTGAAACGTCGTAATATTGACGGCGTGGTGCTGTTTGGTTTTACCGGCATAACGGAAGAGATGTTAGCCCACTGGCAGTCATCACTGGTGCTGATGGCACGTGACGCAAAAGGCTTTGCTTCAGTCTGTTATGACGACGAAGGGGCGATCAAAATCCTGATGCAGCGACTGTATGACCAGGGGCACCGCAATATCAGCTATCTCGGCGTGCCACACAGTGACGTCACTACCGGTAAGCGACGCCATGAGGCCTATTTGGCATTTTGCAAAGCGCATAAACTGCATCCCGTCGCCGCTCTGCCGGGCCTTGCCATGAAGCAAGGCTACGATAACGTGGAAAAAGTGATTACGCCTGAAACCACCGCGTTGCTGTGCGCAACCGACACGCTGGCACTTGGCGCAAGTAAATACCTGCAAGAGAAACGCATTGACACTCTACAGTTGGCGAGTGTTGGTAATACGCCGTTGATGAAGTTCCTCCATCCGGAGATCGTCACCGTTGATCCCGGCTACGCTGAAGCCGGACGCCAGGCGGCCTGCCAGTTGATCGAGCAGGTAACCGGACGCAGCAAACCCCAACAAATCGTCATCCCCGCCACCCTTTCCTGATCGTTGACTGAACGATAATTTGTGATCTTCGCTGCGTTTCGGGAACGTTCCCATTTTTAATATTCTCTTCCCACGATATTCTGCCATCAACCAAATATGTCATCTGCCACGGGGCTTTACGATGAGCAAAGTGAACCAAACGGATATCGACCAGTTGATTGAACTGGTCGGCGGGCGCGACAATATCGCGACGGTGAGCCACTGTATTACACGCCTGCGCTTTGTCCTCAACCAACCGACCAATGCCAGACCGAAAGAAATTGAACAATTACCAATGGTGAAAGGCTGCTTCACCAATGCCGGGCAATTTCAGGTGGTCATTGGCACCAACGTTGGCGATTACTATAAAGCGCTGTTGGCGAGGACTGGTCAGGCGCAGGTCGATAAAGAGCAGGTGAAAAAAGCTGCACGGCAAAATATGAAATGGCATGAACAGTTGATCTCCCATTTCGCAGAGATCTTCTTCCCGTTGCTACCGGCGCTAATTAGTGGTGGTTTGATCCTCGGTTTTCGCAATGTGATTGGCGATCTACCTATGAGCAACGGGCAGACGCTGGCGCAAATGTACCCTTCTCTAAAAACGATCTACGATTTTTTGTGGTTGATCGGTGAAGCGATCTTCTTCTACCTGCCAGTCGGAATCTGCTGGTCAGCGGTGAAAAAGATGGGTGGCACACCGATTCTCGGTATCGTACTTGGCGTGACGCTGGTTTCTCCACAATTGATGAACGCCTATCTGCTCGGGCAGCAGGTGCCAGAAGTATGGGACTTTGGCATGTTCAGCATCGCTAAAGTGGGCTATCAGGCACAGGTGATCCCGGCACTGCTGGCCGGGCTGGCGCTTGGCGTTATTGAAACCCGCCTTAAGCGCATCGTGCCAGATTACCTCTATCTGGTGGTTGTGCCGGTCTGTTCGTTGATCCTCGCGGTGTTCCTTGCCCATGCACTTATTGGTCCCTTTGGCCGCATGATTGGCGATGGCGTTGCCTTTGCGGTACGCCACCTGATGACCGGCAGCTTTGCGCCGATTGGTGCGGCATTGTTTGGCTTCCTGTACGCCCCGTTGGTGATCACCGGCGTACACCAGACCACGCTTGCTATTGATTTGCAGATGATTCAAAGCATGGGTGGCACGCCAGTGTGGCCGCTGATTGCACTGTCGAATATCGCTCAGGGCTCCGCCGTGATAGGTATTATCATTTCCAGCCGCAAGCACAATGAACGCGAGATCTCCGTGCCTGCCGCGATCTCCGCCTGGCTTGGGGTCACAGAGCCGGCAATGTACGGCATCAACCTGAAATATCGCTTCCCGATGCTGTGCGCGATGATTGGTTCTGGTGTGGCGGGATTGTTATGCGGCCTGAACGGCGTCATGGCGAACGGCATCGGTGTTGGCGGTCTGCCGGGCATTCTCTCTATTCAGCCGAGCTACTGGCAGGTGTTTGCGCTGGCAATGGCTATCGCCATCATCATTCCGATTGTACTCACCTCGTTTATCTACCAGCGGAAATATCGCCTGGGTACGCTTGAAATTGTTTAATTTTCTTCGGGGCGCACTTGCGCCCCCTCGCATTTGCAGGAATAACCTAATGACTAATCTTCCCCACTGGTGGCAAAACGGCGTTATCTACCAGATTTATCCAAAGAGTTTTCAGGACACCACCGGCAGCGGCACCGGCGATCTGCGCGGAGTCACCCTGCGCCTCGACTATCTACAAAAACTGGGGGTCGATGCTATCTGGTTGACCCCCTTTTATGTCTCTCCCCAGGTCGATAACGGTTACGACGTGGCGAACTATACGGCGATTGATCCCACGTATGGCACGCTGGATGATTTTGACGAACTGGTGGCGCAGGCGAAATCGCGCGGTATTCGCATTATTCTTGATATGGTGTTTAACCATACTTCTACCCAACACGCCTGGTTTCGCGAGGCGCTAAACAAAGAAAGCCCTTATCGTCAGTTTTATATCTGGCGTGACGGCGAACCAGGAATACCACCAAATAACTGGCGTTCTAAATTCGGCGGCAATGCCTGGCGCTGGCACGCAGAAAGCGAACAGTATTATTTGCATCTGTTTGCACCTGAACAGGCCGATCTCAACTGGGAAAACCCAGCAGTACGCACAGAACTGAAAAAAGTCTGTGAGTTCTGGGCCGATCGCGGGGTAGACGGGCTGCGTCTGGATGTGGTGAATCTGATCTCCAAAGACCCGCGCTTCCCTGACGATCTGGATGGCGACGGGCGTCGCTTCTACACCGACGGGCCACGAGTCCATGAGTTTTTGCACGAGATGAACCGTGATGTCTTTACACCACGCGGGTTGATGACCGTAGGTGAAATGTCCTCCACCAGCCTTGAACATTGCCAGCGATACGCGGCGCTGACAGGCAGTGAATTGTCGATGACCTTTAATTTTCATCACCTGAAGGTCGATTATCCCGGCGGTGAAAAATGGACGCTAGCTAAACCTGACTTTGTAGCGTTAAAAACATTGTTCCGCCACTGGCAACAGGGAATGCATAACGTCGCGTGGAATGCTTTGTTCTGGTGTAACCACGATCAGCCGCGCATTGTTTCTCGCTTTGGCGATGAAGGTGACTACCGAGAGCCTGCGGCAAAAATGCTGGCGATGGTGCTGCATGGTATGCAGGGAACGCCTTATATTTACCAGGGGGAAGAGATTGGCATGACCAATCCGCATTTCACACGCATTACCGATTACCGCGACGTGGAAAGCCTCAACATGTTTGCCGAACTGCGCAACTGCGGGTGTGACGCCGAAGAGTTATTGGCGATCCTCGCCAGCAAGTCCCGCGATAACAGCCGCACGCCAATGCAATGGAACAACGGCGATAACGCCGGGTTTACTACCGCCGAACCGTGGATTGCCGTGTGTGATAACTATCGGGAAATCAACGTGGAAGCCGCGCTGGCCGATGAATCTTCGGTGTTTTACACCTATCAGAAATTAATCGCGCTGCGTAAACAAGAACCCATTCTGACATGGGGCGATTACCAGGATCTGCTGCCAAACAGCCCTGCGTTGTGGTGCTATCGCCGCGAATGGCAGGGGCAAACCTTATTGGTGATTGCCAACCTTAGCCGCGACATACAACCCTGGCAGCCAGGGCAAATCCGCGGCGACTGGCAACTGTTAATGCACAACTATGAAGAAGCCTCCTCTCAACCGGGAGCCATGACATTACGGCCTTTTGAGGCTGCCTGGTGGTTGCAGAGATAATTCTTCTCCTGGCCCCGGTAAAGCGAGCATTTTCGGGGCCTTACATGGCAGCACATTGTTTTTGTTGGTTTTTTAAACAGAAAATTATTAAAAATTTACACATCGCTGTAGCGCCCGTCATCCGTACACTCTGCTTTTTACTTTGAGCTAAATCAAAAAAAGCTCAAACATCCTTAATGCAAAGCACTATATATAGACTTTAAAATGCATCGCAACCCAATATGTTGTATCCGTCGACTATACTTGCATCAAGATACACACCAACTAAGCCGACATAATTGTGGATAAGGCAGATTGGGACTGCTGTAACTCCCCGTAAAAAGAGCCAAATAAACCGGGGCGCACTTCCCAATTTTCTGTGTATAACCTGTTCTTAAAAATATGGAGCGATCATGACACCGCATGTGATGAAACGAGACGGCTGCAAAGTGCCGTTTAAATCAGAGCGCATCAAAGAAGCTATTCTGCGTGCAGCTAAAGCAGCGGAAGTCGATGATGCAGATTATTGTGCCACTGTTGCCGCTGTCGTCAGCGAGCAAATGCAAGGCCGCACCCAGGTCGATATCAACGAAATCCAGACTGCAGTTGAAAACCAGCTCATGTCTGGCCCGTACAAACAACTGGCTCGTGCTTACATCGAGTACCGTCATGATCGCGACATTGAACGTGAAAAACGCGGTCGCCTGAACCAGGAGATCCGTGGCCTGGTCGAGCAGACCAACTCTTCGTTGCTCAATGAAAACGCCAACAAAGACAGCAAGGTGATTCCGACCCAGCGCGACCTGCTGGCCGGGATTGTTGCTAAACACTATGCACGCCAGCATTTGCTGCCGCGTGACGTGGTTCAGGCGCATGAGCGTGGCGATATTCACTACCACGATCTCGATTACTCGCCGTTCTTCCCGATGTTCAACTGCATGTTGATCGACCTGAAAGGTATGTTGACCCAGGGCTTTAAGATGGGGAACGCCGAGATTGAACCGCCGAAGTCGATCTCTACGGCAACCGCAGTAACTGCACAGATTATCGCCCAGGTTGCCAGCCATATTTATGGCGGCACCACCATTAACCGTATCGACGAAGTTCTGGCACCGTTCGTCACTGCCAGCTACAACAAGCACCGTAAAACAGCGGAAGAGTGGAGCATTCCAGACGCTGAAGGCTACGCCAACTCTCGTACCATCAAAGAGTGCTACGACGCGTTCCAGTCGCTGGAATATGAAGTGAATACCCTGCACACAGCCAACGGTCAGACGCCGTTTGTCACCTTTGGCTTTGGTCTGGGTACTAGCTGGGAGTCGCGTCTGATTCAGGAATCTATCCTGCGTAACCGTATCGCGGGCCTCGGTAAAAACCGTAAAACTGCCGTGTTCCCGAAACTGGTGTTTGCGATCCGCGATGGCCTGAACCATAAAAAAGGCGATCCGAACTACGACATCAAACAACTGGCACTGGAGTGTGCAAGCAAGCGCATGTATCCAGACATTCTGAACTACGATCAGGTGGTTAAGGTTACTGGGTCGTTTAAAACGCCAATGGGTTGCCGCAGCTTCCTCGGCGTGTGGGAAAACGAAAACGGCGAGCAGATCCACGATGGACGTAACAACCTCGGCGTAATCAGCCTTAACCTGCCGCGTATTGCGCTGGAAGCAAAAGGTGATGAAGCCACCTTCTGGAAGCTGCTGGATGAACGCCTGGTGCTGGCGCGTAAGGCGCTGATGACCCGTATCGCCCGTCTGGAAGGCGTGAAAGCGCGCGTGGCCCCAATCCTCTATATGGAAGGTGCCTGTGGAGTACGTCTGAATGCTGATGACGACGTTTCTGAAATCTTCAAAAACGGTCGTGCATCGATTTCGCTGGGTTATATCGGGATCCACGAAACGATTAATGCGCTGTTCGGCGGCGAACATGTTTACGACAACGAGCAACTGCGTGCGAAAGGTATTGCTATTGTTGAACGTCTGCGTCAGGCGGTGGATCAGTGGAAAGAAGAAACCGGCTACGGTTTCAGCCTCTACAGTACGCCGAGTGAAAACCTGTGCGATCGCTTCTGTCGTCTTGATACTGCGGAGTTTGGCGTGGTGCCGGGCGTGACCGATAAAGGTTACTACACCAACAGTTTCCACCTCGATGTTGAGAAGAAGGTTAACCCGTACGACAAGATCGACTTTGAAGCGCCTTATCCGCCGCTGGCGAACGGTGGCTTCATTTGCTACGGCGAGTATCCAAATATTCAGCACAACCTGAAGGCGCTGGAAGATGTCTGGGATTACAGCTATCAGCATGTGCCGTATTACGGCACCAACACGCCGATCGATGAATGCTACGAATGTGGCTTTACCGGTGAGTTTGAGTGCACCAGCAAAGGCTTCACCTGCCCGAAATGTGGTAACCATGACACCTCCCGTGTGTCGGTGACTCGCCGCGTGTGCGGGTATTTAGGCAGTCCTGATGCGCGTCCGTTTAACGCCGGTAAACAGGAAGAAGTTAAGCGCCGCGTTAAACATTTGGGCAATGGGCAAATCGGTTGATCTTCACTCTGCGGTAAGCAAATGCCGGATGCGACGCGAAAGCGTCTTATCCGGCCTACACGCGGACTGATAAGCCAGGCAAAAATGAATTACCATCAATACTATCCTGTCGACATCGTTAACGGCCCCGGCACTCGCTGCACCCTGTTTGTCTCCGGGTGCGTCCATGAATGTCCTGGCTGCTATAACAAAAGCACCTGGCGGGTAAATTCCGGTCAACCGTTTACCAAAGAAATGGAAGACCAGATCATCAACGATCTGAACGACACCCGCATCAAACGCCAGGGTATTTCCCTCTCCGGCGGCGACCCGCTGCACCCACAAAACGTGCCGGATATTTTAAAACTGGTACAACGCATCCGCGCCGAGTGCCCTGGTAAAGATATCTGGGTATGGACAGGCTATAAACTCGACGAACTCAATGCTGCGCAAATGCAGGTTGTTGACTTGATTAACGTGCTGGTCGACGGCAAATTTGTGCAGGATTTAAAAGATCCGTCCCTGATCTGGCGCGGTAGCAGCAACCAGGTGGTGCATCATTTGCGGTAATCACTCATCCAGCCGTTTATCCGCCTCATCATAAACGGCTGAGTTCTCTCTCTTACCAATAGCTATCACCAACACGAGCAACGCTTTATCATTGACCTGATAGACCAGACGATATCCCAGTGTCCGAAACTTAATTTTGTAGCAGTCCGGCAAATCCCGCAGTTTAGCCGATGGATTGCTCGGCCTTTTCAGCACATTCTCAAGCTTTTTTAAAATTGTTCCCGGACTGCCACGCCCAGCTTTTGCCACTCTTTCAGCGCTCGCGGATCAAAGGCCAGCTCATAGTTCATCCAGTCGGACCTTAATGGCCTCTTGTGGGTTGGCCAGTCGTTCCCTGACAGTGCGTAACAAGGCTTCTTCGCTATCACTGACAGTGAGCGTTTTTACCGGCATTCGCCCATTTTCCGCAACGTACTGAAACAGCAGTCGCACTGCTTCAGTAGGTGTGATATTTAATTTTTCCAGCACCGCATAAGCCTCATTTTTCAGTTTGTCATCCAGGCGGACGTTAAGTGTGGCCATTATGCCTCCGGTAATTACGAAAAGTGTAATGCATTATAGCATTACATATGCATTACATTCATTTATGGAAAACGCCTCGCAAAAATGGGGCTACGCACAAGACAATGGTCGTGTTGAAAGTAAATTCTGCGTGGGATTTATGAAAGGAGAAGAGCGTTGGGCGGTGATGTTTCACCGCCCAATCCAGCATTAACGATACTTCTTGTGATAGGTGTTGCGGGTGGTTTTCAGTTGCTCTGCGGCGGCCTGTGCTTCTTTGACTTTACCTTCGTTCGCCAACTTCAGCGCGTCGTCAATCTGGCCGACCAGAATGTCGAAACCGTGACGGAAATCTTTCATTTCCGGACTGTCTGGCGATTTACCTTCCAGCTTCGGCGGCGTTGCTTTTTGCGCATCCAGCGCCGCGGCGCGCATTTTGGTTAACGCATCTTTGACTTGCGCCGCGTTATCCGCTTTTTCGACCACTTTTAAATTGTCGTTGAGGGTTTCCATATTGCCTTCCAGATCAGCGGCAAACGACGCCGAACTGAATACCAACGAGGAGACTGCAAGAATAGCTAACAGGCTTTTACGCATTGCTCACTTCCTTCCATTTTTCTTATTAAGATTCGGCGCGGCAGGTCGCGCCAGTTTTTTACTGCCCGGCGATTTTCATCTCCGGCAACAGTACAGAACCACACTGTATATTGCTGCGTGTTTCAATATCGTTACCGACGGTGACAATATTGCGCCACATATCTTTTAAATTACCTGCGATGGTGATTTCGCTAACCGGATACTGAATTTCGCCGTTTTCTACCCAGAAACCCGCGGCACCACGGGAATAATCACCGGTAATTGCGCTCACGCCCTGGCCCATCAATTCTGTCACCACCAGCCCGGTGCCCATCTCTTTGAGCATCTGCTCGAAGCTCAGACCTTGCCCGGCAATACGCCAGTTGTGGATACCGCCCGCATGACCGGTACTTTTCAGCCCCAGCTTGCGCGCAGAGTAGGAAGTCAGCAGCCACTGAGTCAGGATGCCATCTTTGATGATATCGCGACGCTCGGTGCGCACACCTTCACTGTCGAATGGCGTGGATGCCAACCCTTTTAGCAGATGCGGGTGTTCTTCAATGGTCAGCCAGTCAGGCAAAATTTGTTTACCGAGCGAGTCGAGCAGAAAAGTCGATTTGCGGTAGACCGCACCACCGGCAATCGCGCCGACCAGATGACCAAACAGCCCCGTGGCAACTTCATTGGCAAAAATTACCGGCGCTTTCATAGTGGAGAGTTTACGCGGTGACAGGCGCGATAAAGTACGGCGGGCGCAGTCTGCCCCGACCCATTCCGGCGTTTGTAGATCGCTCATCGCGCGACCAATGGTGTAGGCATAATCACGCTCCATATCGCCGTTCTCTTCGGCAATCACGCAACTGGAGAGTGAATGGCGCGTTGAACAGTAGCCCTGCAACATGCCGTGGCTGTTACCAAATACTTTTACCCCGTAGTGGCTGTTAAAACTGCCACCTTCGGTATTGGTGATGCGTTTGTCCGCCTTTAACGCAGCCTGTTCAGCACGGGCCGCCAGTTCAATGGCTTCATCCGGAGAGACTTCCGCAGGGTGGAACAAGTCGAGATCAGGCGCGTCAAAGGCCAGCAACTCTTTATCTGCCACGCCTGCGTAGGGATCTGGCGAGGTATAACGGGCAATATCCAGCGCCGCCTGTACGGTGCGGGCAATGGCCTGCGGGCTTAAATCGGTGGATGATGCACTACCTTTGCGGTTCTGGTGATAAACGGTGATCCCCAGCGCGCCATCGCTATTGAATTCGACATTCTCCACTTCACCATAACGCGTGCTTACGCTAATGCCGGTGGTCTTGCTGACGGCAACTTCTGCACCGTCCGATTTGCCTGAGGCCAACTCCAGCGCAGTCGAAACTGCTTCTTCCAGAATCTTGCGCTGCGCTTCAACTTGAGAGATTACTTTCATTGCAAGTGCCATAATGTAGAGAGTTTCTCTGAAGTCTAACAGAGAACCGTTTTTCAGTGCGCATCTTAACTGGTAACATTAGCCTCTTTTTTTAAGGAGCCTGACATGACTAAGCAGCCCGAAGACTGGCTCGACGACGTTCCCGGTGATGATATCGAAGACGAAGACGATGAAATTATCTGGGTCAGTAAAAGTGAAATTAAACGCGATGCCGAGGAGTTAAAACGCCTGGGTGCGGAAATTGTAGATCTGGGGAAAAACGCGCTGGATAAGATCCCGCTAGATGCGGATCTGCGCGCAGCTATCGAGTTAGCCCAGCGTATTAAGATGGAAGGCCGCCGCCGCCAGTTGCAGCTTATCGGTAAGATGCTGCGCCAGCGCGATGTAGAACCGATCCGTCAGGCGCTGGATAAGCTGAAAAACCGCCACAACCAGCAGGTTGTGCTGTTCCATAAACTGGAAAACCTGCGCGATCGTTTGATCGACCACGGTGATGATGCCATCGCTGAGGTATTGAACTTGTGGCCAGATGCCGATCGTCAGCAATTACGTGCTCTGATCCGCAACGCGAAGAAAGAGAAAGAAGGGAACAAGCCGCCGAAATCCGCACGACAGATTTTCCAGTATCTGCGTGAGTTAGCGGAGAACGAAGGGTAAGTTTTGTTGCTGATGTGAGTATGGTTTGCCGGATGCAGTGCACCGCCAGATCTGTAGGCCTGATAAGACGCGTCAAGCGTCGCATCAGGCGCTATGCTCAAATGCCGGATGCGGCGTGAACGCCCTATCCGGCCTACAAAAGCACGTTGCCCCTGTAGGCCTTATAAAACGTCTCAGGGTTACTGCGCGGCTTCCGCCTTCTTCGCCAGACCATCCAGCAGTTTCTGATGAATACCACCAAAACCGCCGTTGCTCATCACCAGAATATGGTCGCCAGGCTGGGCGGTTTTCACCACCATATCTGCCAACGCATCGACATCACCACTCCAGTGTGCAGGCTGAATACAGGCTTCCGCCACTTCGGCTACCTGCCACGGAATATGCGCCGGTTGCAACAGGAAGACTTCATCGGCACGACCTAACGACGGTGCTAAATCATCTTTGCAGACGCCCATCTTCATGGTGTTCGAGCGTGGTTCCAGCACGGCAATAATACGCGCCGTACCACCAACTTTACCGCGCAGCGCCGCCAGCGTTGCCAGAATTGCCGTCGGGTGATGGGCAAAATCGTCATATACCGTCACGCCATTTGCTTCACCACGCAGTTCCAGACGACGACGAGCGTTGATAAATGACCCCAGCGCATTAGCAGCATCTGCCGGAGCAACACCAACATGACGGGCCGCAGCAATCGCCATCAGACCGTTGTGCATGTTATGTTCCCCCACCAGCGACCATTTCACTTCACCCACTTTTTCACCATCCAGCAAAACTTCCCATTCGGAAGCGTCGGTGGTCAGCTTTTTCGCCTGCCAGTGTCCCTGCTCGCCCACCAGCTCCTGCTCGCTCCAGCAGCCCATCGCCATGGTCTGTTTCAGGTTGATGTCGTTTTCCGGCCAGATAATACGGCCCTGCCCCGGAACAATACGTACCAGATGGTGGAACTGTTTCTGGATCGCTTTCAGGTCGTCGAAAATATCGGCGTGATCAAACTCAAGATTATTGAGGATCAGCGTGCGCGGGCAGTAATGAACAAACTTAGAACGTTTGTCAAAGAAGGCGCAGTCATACTCATCCGCTTCGATAACAAAGAAGTCGCTTTCGCCCAGACGCGCCGAAACCTCAAAGTTTCCAGGTACACCGCCGATCACAAAACCCGGTTTATAGCCGCACTGTTCCAGAATCCAGGTCGCCATTCCCGCGGTAGTGGTTTTGCCGTGTGTACCAGCAACGGCCAGAACCCAGCGGTCACGCAGCACAAAATCGTGCAGCCACTGTGGACCTGACATATACGGAATGTTTTTTTCCAGTACCGCTTCCACACACGGATTTCCACGGGTCATGGCATTGCCAATAATCACCAAATCCGGCTGCGGATCGAGCTGGCTGGCATCGAAACCCTGAATCAGTTCAATGCCTTGCTTCTCAAGTAAGGTGCTCATCGGCGGATACACATTGGCGTCCGAACCCGTTACTTCATGGCCCAACTGGCGCGCCAGAATCGCCAGACCACCCATAAACGTGCCACAAATTCCTAAAATATGAATGCGCATACGTCATTATCCTTTTTTAATCTACCGCTCATTTTACGCATATGTCGGGCAAGTGAGAAACGCATTTCAGGATAATCCGTAATTTGCTGGCGCGATTCACCTGAGCGCAACATTCAGATTATTTGTTAAGATTGTTGCGGTCGCTTTACTCCATAAACATTGCAGGGAAAGTTTTATGAAAACGTTAGGTGAATTTATTGTCGAAAAGCAGCACGAGTTTTCTCATGCTACCGGTGAGCTCACTGCTTTGCTGTCGGCAATAAAACTGGGCGCCAAGATTATCCATAGAGATATCAACAAAGCCGGACTGGTTGATATCCTGGGTGCCAGCGGTGCTGAGAATGTGCAGGGCGAGGTGCAACAAAAACTCGACCTGTTCGCTAATGAAAAACTGAAAGCCGCATTGAAAGCGCGCGATATCGTTGCGGGCATTGCATCTGAAGAAGAGGATGGGATTGTCGTCTTTGATGGGTGTGAACACGCAAAATACGTTGTGC
This sequence comes from Escherichia sp. MOD1-EC5950, assembly GCF_002965345.1. Taxonomy (NCBI): domain Bacteria; kingdom Pseudomonadati; phylum Pseudomonadota; class Gammaproteobacteria; order Enterobacterales; family Enterobacteriaceae; genus Escherichia; species Escherichia sp. MOD1-EC5950. The sequence goes on along the minus strand of NZ_PTSR01000007.1, from coordinate 75,873 downwards.
TGATGGACCCCCTGGATGGCTCGTCCAACATCGATGTTAACGTCTCTGTCGGTACTATATTCTCCATCTACCGCCGCGTCACGCCTGTTGGTACGCCGGTAACGGAAGAGGATTTCCTCCAGCCTGGTAATAAACAGGTTGCCGCAGGTTACGTGGTATACGGCTCCTCTACCATGCTGGTTTACACCACTGGCTGCGGCGTCCACGCCTTTACTTATGATCCGTCACTCGGCGTTTTCTGTCTGTGTCAGGAAAAAATGCGTTTCCCGGAGAAAGGCTCAACCTACTCCATCAACGAAGGAAACTACATTAAGTTTCCTAACGGCGTGAAGAAGTACATTAAATTCTGCCAGGAAGAAGATAAGTCCACCAACCGCCCGTACACCTCACGTTATATCGGTTCACTGGTCGCGGATTTCCACCGTAACCTGCTGAAAGGCGGCATTTATCTCTATCCAAGCACCGCAAGTCACCCGGACGGTAAACTGCGTTTGCTGTATGAATGCAACCCAATGGCATTCCTGGCGGAACAAGCTGGCGGTAAAGCGAGCGATGGCAAAGAGCGTATTCTGGATATCATCCCGGAAACCCTGCATCAGCGCCGTTCGTTCTTCGTCGGCAATGACCATATGGTTGAAGATGTCGAACGCTTTATCCGTGAGTTCCCGGACGCGTAATGGTCTAAAAACGCCGGAGCAGTCCGGCGTTTTTGCGTTTTAATTAACAAAAGTTAATTTGACGCGTTTAGAGACACGGAAATAGGGAACCCAGATAGCCAGATGAATGATATTTTTCAGCACACCCCATGCGTCTGAAAGATCAATTGTGGCATGAAGAAATTGTACTGCTCCCCAGGTATCAGCAACATTCAATGCGAAGAGCGCCAGAAGAAGGGCAATATAGTAGTGAGGAAGTTGGCGTTTCTTATTAAAAAACAAAAAAGTAGTATAACTCACCAACAGAAATATCGTGGCACATCCGACCACTTCCAGATAAAGCAGAGTTCTGAGCGGTTCTTCCTGACTGCCCTGAGCAAGCCCCCATGTTCGTACAAAAGAATAAATGCTCGAAATAATCACCAGCACTAAAGAAATAGCAGGTAAATACAGCCAACCTCCAATCCCCGTAAGCTTTTTATCAGCACAACCTTTACAATAATCGTCAGGTGGTAAAACAGCTACTCCACAACTTTTGCATGTTGTACTTAAATCCTCGCCTTCCTTTGCCCACATAAAAATATCCTTGTATATCAGTAAATTTACTCTTTTATTGTATTTTCCGGACTCACTCTTATTACTGGCGAACTCTGACGGTTCTCCCACAGCACCGTTAACCCACGCTGTAATGCAATGAAAATAAACAGCAAAATGCCGATGGCGATTTTCGTCCACCATGAACTCATCGTGCCGTCAAAGTTTATGTAAGTCTGAATGAGTCCCTGAATCGCTACGCCAAAAAGCGTTCCTAATACTGTCCCAACACCGCCGCTTAAAAGTGTACCGCCAATCACCACGGAGGCGATAGCGTCCAGTTCCACACCTACGCCTGCCAGCGCGTATCCGGCCTGGGTGTAAATAGAGAAGACAATCCCCGCCAGTGTCGCCAGTCCGGTGGAGAGCATATAAATGCGAATAGTGGTGCTGCGAGTAGAAATTCCCATCAGGTTTGCCGAAGTCGCGTTGCCACCAATGGCATATACCTGATTACCAAAACGGGTACGATGTGCGAGGAAAATACCAATAACCACCACCGCAAGCATCAGCAGCCCCATCGCGCTTAAGCGACCACCGCCGGGGATTTTCCACGCCAGGCTTGAGAGCGTTTCATAAATGGGATGGTTAATCGGGATCGACTCTTCCGAAACGAGATAGCTGACGCCGCGCAAAAAGAACATTCCTGCCAGGGTAATGATGAATGCCGGGATCTTCAGCGCGTCGATCAGAAGCCCCATAAATGCGCCGAAGGCACAGCCCATCACCAGTACCAGCGGGAAGGCCAATAGTGGCGAAAAGCCGAAGTCACCAATCACCTTTGCCAGAAACACGCCGGTAAAAGCGATCACCGAACCGACAGAAAGATCGATCCCACCGGAGAGGATCACAAAGGTCATGCCGACAGCGATGATCCCCAGAAAAGCGTTATCAGTCAGGATATTGCAGATCACCCGCGTGGAGGCAAAACCGGGAAACTGCGTCAGACAGTAGAGATAGCCCAACACAAAGACGCCGATGGTGATCATCAGTGGCAAGTTACGTTTTATCACGGCTACGCACTCCTTTAATCAGACTGATAAAGCGTTGCGACTGAACAATCAGCACGCAAAGCACCACCACCGCTTTCACCACCTGATTCATCTCCGGCGGAAAGCCCGAGAGCAAAATCCCGGTATTCATTCCCTGAATAATCAGCGCCCCCACCACCGAGAGCAGCAGGTTAAAGCGCCCGCCCATCAGTGATCCACCGCCGATCACCACCGCAAGAATGGCGTCCAGTTCCAGCCATAATCCAGCATTATTGGCGTCGGCACCGCGAATATCCGCCGCCACGATAATGCCCGCAATCGCCGCACACAGCCCGCTCAACACATAGGTGAGCATGACGATGATCCGCGTGTTCACTCCGGCATTTTTCGCTGCCCGAATGTTGATGCCAACAGCTTCAATAAACATCCCCAGCGCCGTTTTGCGAGCCAGCAACCAAAACAGAAGAAGTGTCAGCACTGCAATAATGACCGGCGTTGGCAGGAACAACAGCGATCCGCTGCCGAACCAGGAGAGATCCGGCGAGTTGAAAGTAACGATCTGTCCGGAGGTGATCAGTTGCGCCACGCCGCGCCCGGCAACCATCAGGATCAGAGTGGCGACAAACGGTTGAATTTTGAGGATCGCCACCAGAATGCCATTCCACAATCCAGCCAGAATGCCGGTGCCTAACGCACTGAGTAGCACAATCGGCACGCTATACCCCGCTACCGTCATCGCGGCCGTTGTGGCTCCGGCAATAGCCATCACCGCGCCTACGGAAAGATCGATGCCGCCAGTGGCGATCACCAGCGTCATGCCGATCGCCAGCAGCGCAACGGGAGCCGCGCGGTTAAGGATATCGATGGGACTCCCGAACAGACGCCCATCCTGAAGCACCACCTGCCAGAAATGCGGGGCGACCAGGCTATCGACCAGCAGCACCAGCAATAGCGCTGCCAGTTGCGGCATTCCCGTCGGCCAGCGAAAACGCCTTTTCGACGACGCGGTGTCAGGGAGAGATTGAGGCATCACACTGTTCTCCTTACGCCGCAATGGCGTTCATGATCGCCGGAACGGAAAGCTCTGCCAGCGGGATCTCTGCCACTTGTTTACGATCACGCATGATGATCACCCGATCGGCATAGCCCACCAGTTCTTCCAGTTCCGAGGAGATCACCAGCAGTGCCAGACCATCGGCGCACAACGTTTCAATCAGGCGGATGATCTCGGCGTGGGCACCAACGTCAATACCGCGCGTTGGCTCGTCGAGAATTAGAAATTGCGGACGAGTCAGCAGCCAGCGTGAAAGCAACACTTTTTGTTGATTACCGCCAGAGAGGAACTCTATCGGCTGTTCCGTGGAAGGGGTGCGAATACCGAGCTGGCGGATAAATCGTTCTGCTATTTCCTGCTGTTCTTTGCGTGAAATCGGTCGCAGCCAGCCGCGCTGGGCTTGTAAGGCAAGGATGATATTTTCCCGTACCGAAGCGGCAGCAATAATGCCATCGGTTTTCCGGTCTTCCGGACAGAAACCAATACCCAGTACCGATGCATGATGCGGCGATCGCAGGGTTTGCGGTTTACCTTTGATCAACGCTGTGCCGCTGTCGGCGGGTTTGATACCGAAGATCACTTCCGCAGTTTCTGTACGTCCTGATCCCAGCAAACCTGCCAACCCGACGATCTCGCCGGGACGAATTTCCAGATCAAACGGCGCGATCGTCCCTTTCTTGCCGTAATTGTTAAACTCGGCAACAGGTTTGTCGCTCAACAATGTTCGCCCGGCACGCTGTAGCGCATGAGTGTCGAGTTCACGCCCCAGCATCATTTTCACCAGTTCGATCTGCGGAAGCTCGCGGGTTTCCCGACAGCCAACAAAGCTGCCGTTGCGTAAGACGGTGATCCGATCACTGACCTGGTATACCTGATCGAGAAAGTGAGTGACGAAGATCAGGCTGACGCCGCGATCTCGAAGCTGGCGCATCAGGCCAAACAATAGTTCCACTTCCTGGGTGTCGAGGCTGGCGGTGGGTTCATCAAGGATCAGCACTTTGACGGAGAGATCGATGGCCCGGCAAATGGCGACGATTTGCTGCATTGCCACCGAAAAACGGTTGAGCGGTTCGCGCACGTCGAGGGAGAAACCGTAGGATGCCATTAACCCGGTTGCGCGCTTTTCCATCTCTTTGCGCCGTAGCAAGCCGAAACGTTTGGGCTCACGGCCGATAAAGAGATTGTCGGCAACCGACATATTGGGTAACAGGTTGACTTCCTGGTAGACGGTGCCGATGCCAAGCTGTTGTGCATGGGCTGTGTTTTTCGGTGAGATGGCCTGGCCTTCCAGCCAGATTGTGCCGCGATCGGCATGGTAAACGCCGGTTAATGCTTTAATCAGCGTCGATTTTCCTGCCCCGTTTTCACCAAGCAGTGCCATAATTTCACCACGACGCAAGCTGAAGTCAACGTTATCTAACGCTTTGACGCCGGGGAAGAATTTGCTTAATCCTTCGGTACGGAGGATTTCCTGGTGTTGGTCGGTAGTCATAGCTCTCCCAGTGTAAAGCGGGCTCCTGGCAGGCCTGATAAGACGCACCAGCGTCGCATCAGGCATCTGCGCACAAATGCCGGATGCGGCGTGAACGCCTTATCCGACCTACCAGTCGGCATCGGTTTGTAGGCCTCAATACCCCATATTTTTCTTCTTCTCTAACTCTTCTTTTGCGGTATCAGGCAGATAAAGGGTGGACTTAGTCAGCGTCAGCTTTTCAGGCATGGTGCCGTCTTTCTTGTATTTCTCCAGCGCGTCGAAAGCTGGGCCTGCCATGTTTGGCGTCAGTTCAACACTGGCATTCGCTTCACCATCAATCATCGCTTTGTAGATATCCGGCACGCCGTCGATAGAGCCTGTCAGAATATCTTTGCCCGGCTTCAGACCCGCTTCTTTAATCGCCTGAATCGCGCCTATTACCATGTCGTCGTTATGGGCGTAAACCATGCAGATATTTTTGCCGTTGTTTTCCGCTTTGATAAAGCTCTCCATAACTTCTTTGCCTTTACTACGGGTGAAATCACCGGATTGCGAACGGATAATTTTGATATTTGGCGCATTCTTAATAGCTTCGGCAAAACCTTTCTTACGGTCGATGGCAACGCTCGCCCCAACGGTGCCTTGTAACTCAACCACGTTACACGGTTTACCGTTGACCTCTTTCACCAGCCAGTCACCAATCAACTTGCCTTCCAGAATGTTGTCAGCAGTAACGGTCGTCATATAGAGAGATTTGTCTTTCACATCGATGGAACGGTCGAGCAAAAAGACCGGAATTTCGGCATCTTTCGCCTCTTTTAATACTGGTTCCCAGCCCGTCGCCACCACCGGAGCGATAAAGATCGCATCCACACCTTGTGCGACGAAGGAACGTACCGCTTTAATCTGGTTTTCCTGCTTTTGCTGACCATCGGCAATTTTTAGCGTGATACCGCGCTTTTCTGCCTCACTTTTCGCCACGTTGGTTTCTGCGGCACGCCAGCCGGACTCCGATCCGACCTGCGAAAATCCTACGGTTAAGGGAGCGGCCAATGCCATAGACGACATGGCTGCTGAGACCGCAGAGACTACAAGTAAGCGTTTCCACATAGGGTTGTCCTCGTCGGGGTGATTATTATTGTTTAAAAGATGTTCGCGAAAAAACTATAGACAATCGGTCATGTAACAGATTGCGTTACTTCACACTTCAAAAAAGTAAATACATCGTTAATCACAAGTTTGTAATCGCTTTCATCTCGCTATGAAAAATGCGGCTACGGTTATGGATTTTCCTGCTCTGTAAACCGTCTTAAAGCTGGCGAAAAAGGAAAAAGAGGACGAAAACAAGCGAAGACATTCGGCGCGAGTTGGCTATAATACTCGGCACTTGTTTGCCACATATTTTAAAGGAAACAGACATGAGCTTACTCAACGTCCCTGCGGGTAAAGATCTGCCGGAAGACATCTACGTTGTTATTGAGATCCCGGCTAACGCAGATCCGATCAAATACGAAATCGACAAAGAAAGCGGCGCACTGTTCGTTGACCGCTTCATGTCCACCGCAATGTTCTATCCATGCAACTACGGTTACATCAACCACACTCTGTCTCTGGATGGTGATCCGGTTGACGTACTGGTCCCGACTCCGTACCCGCTGCAGCCGGGTTCTGTGATCCGTTGCCGTCCGGTTGGCGTTCTGAAAATGACCGACGAAGCCGGTGAAGATGCAAAACTGATTGCGGTTCCGCACAGCAAGCTGAGCAAAGAATACGATCACATCAAAGACGTTAACGATCTGCCGGAACTGCTGAAAGCGCAGATCGCTCACTTCTTCGAGCACTACAAAGACCTCGAAAAAGGCAAGTGGGTGAAAGTTGAAGGTTGGGAAAACGCTGAAGCCGCTAAAGCTGAAATCGTTGCTTCCTTCGAGCGCGCAAAGAATAAATAATTTCTTGTATACTCTAAATAATTCAAGTTGCAGGAAGGCGACAAGCGAGTGAATTCCCGGGCACCTACATAAGTAAGTGACTGAGGTGAGCGAACGCAGACACAGTACATGCAACTTGCAGCATGACGAGTATATCGTAATAACCCTGAACACCGGGCTTCGGTTAGTAAGGGTTTTTATTTTATATTGACACCTGTTTTGTCTTGCAAAAAACAACCGAATCCGGTGTTGGTAAGGCACAAAGCCCTTCTTATCACATGAATGGTAGACACGTGTTTGGGTAAAACATAGAGGTTCACCTGAAACCGTCATAATTTCATTCAATGCAGATCACGTTTTTTCTCTATACCGATTGAAAGACAACAACATCACTTAGATAATCTGTCGAAATAACCCATTTCTATGATGGCGTGCTACTGCGAAAGCAGGCAAGACCAAAATAGAAATGCTCTCCCGCCAAGGGGAGCATTTCTATTTTGGTCTTTTTTTTTGCCTCAACCCAGGGAACACTATGAACTATAACGAAACAGCAGACAAAATCCTCCACTCGGTGGGTGGTGCGGAGAATATCCGAATGCTCACCCACTGCGCGACCCGCTTGCGCATGGAGTTTAACGATCGCGCAAAGGTTAACGATACGCAGATTGGCGCTATCCCCGGCGTGATAAGCGTGGTGGAGAAAGGCGGTCAGTTCCAGATTGTTATCGGCAATGAGGTGCAGCAGGTTTATCGCCTGCTCAATAAGGCGCTGCCGGAGAAGAAAGGCCCCTCAAGCGGTGGCAAAAACGCCAAACCCACCGGTATCATCGCACGCATTATCAGCGTGATTTCGACCACCTTCACCCCAGTGATCCCGGCCATTACCGGCGCCGGGATGATCAAGGCACTGCTGGCTATCCTCAAACTAACGGGCGTGATTAGCGAAACCAGTTCAACCTATCAGCTACTCAACATTATTGCCGACGCGGCCTTCTTCTTCCTGCCAGTGCTGCTGGCCTACGGGGCATCGCTGAAATTTGAATGTAACCCGATTCTGGCGATGACCCTCGCGGGCGTACTGCTGCATCCGGGCATCGGCCAGATGCTGGCAGCGGGGAAAGCGGTTGATTTTGTCGGTATCAACGTCCTGCTTTCCGATTACGCCGGGTCAGTGCTGCCAATTATTCTGACGGTCTGGCTGATGTCGTGGGTGGAGCGCTTCGCGGAGAAGGTTTCGCCGTCGATCATTAAGTTCTTTGTTAAGCCGATGCTGATCCTGTTGATCACCGCGCCACTGGCGCTGGTGCTCGTCGGCCCTGCGGGTATTTTGCTTAACGATCTGGTGGCGGCTGGCGCGGGCGCTATTGATCGCCACGCCAGTTGGTTAATTCCGATGCTGATGGGCGCTCTGCAACCCTTCCTGATTATTACCGGCACCGCCTGGGCGATGACGCCAATCGCTACCGGTCAGTTGAGTAAAAACGGTTTTGAGATGATCAACGGGCCGGGAATGCTGGCGTCAAACGTGGCAATGGGCGCGGCGACGCTGTGCGTGGCGCTGAAAACCAAAAATAACAACCTGCGCCAGTTGGCCTCATCATCGGGCTTTACCGCGCTGCTGGGGATCACCGAACCGGCACTGTACGGGGTATTACTCAAGTTCCGCCGGGTACTGATTGCCGCGATGATCGGTGGCGGCTGCGCCGGGATTTATGCTGGTGTGAGCGGTCTGGTGCGCTATGCGTTTGTCTCCCCAGGACTTGCGGCGCTGCCGGCGTTTATCGGTGAAAACCCGATGAATATCGTCCATGCGCTAGTGACCTGTGCGATTTCTATCGTAGTAACCTTTGCCCTGACCTGGTTTATCGCCTTTAAAGATACGCCTGAAGAGCAAGAAGAGGTCAGCGAGGCTCCGCAGCCTGTCGTTAGCCCGAAAATTGAGGGTGAGATTGAAGTACTCAGCCCGCTGCGCGGTCAGGTGATGGCGCTGAACGAAGTGAATGATGATGTCTTTTCCGGTGGCCTGCTGGGAGAAGGCGTGGCGATCCAACCACAGGAAGGGGTTCTGCGTGCGCCGTTTAACGGTACTGTAATGATGTTTCTACCTTCCTGCCACGCCGTTGGTTTACAAAGTGAAAGCGGACTTGAGCTGCTGATCCATATCGGTATCGATACCGTTAATCTTAACGGCCAGCACTTTAGCTCATCGCTGAAAGTAGGCGACAAGGTGGAGGTCGGACAGGAGCTAATCCGCTTTGATATCCCCGCCATCGAACAGGCCGGGTATGACCTGATTACCCCGGTGATTGTGGTCAATGGCGACGAGCAGCACTCCCTGCGCCTTACCACCGCCGCGCAGGTCGATTACGGCGAACAACTGATGGTGCAATCCGCTAAGGAGGTGCAGGTATGATTTATCAAAAGAAAACGCAGTTCCCGGACGGTTTTCTGTGGGGCGCGTCCACTTCGGCCTATCAGGTTGAGGGCGCGTGGAATGAAGACGGTAAAGGACCGTCGGTAGTCGACATGCTCAGCCATCCGCCTGGAACGGCTGACTTCCGCATTGCCAGCGATCACTATCATCGCGTGGAGGAAGACGTAGCGCTGATGGCGCAGATGGGGCTGAAGGCCTACCGCTTTTCGGTGGCCTGGTCGCGGGTGATACCTGACGGTGATGGCCCGGTGAATCCGGACGGGTTAGCCTTTTATCACCGCCTGATCGACGCCCTGACACGCCACGGAATAACCCCCATCGTCACATTGTATCATTTCGACTTGCCCTGGGCTCTGGAGTTGAAAGGCGGCTGGCTGAACCGCAAAACCGGGGAGGCGTTTGTTCGTTACGCCCGTCTGCTGTTCAGCGAGTTTGCCGATAAAGTCCCGCTATGGCTGACGATTAACGAACAGAACACCATGATCCTGCATCCCGGCGCGATTGGCGTACCCGCCAATCGTGAACTGCCGGATAAGAAGGCGCTGTACCAGCAGAATCATCATATGATGCTGGCTCAGGCGCAGATCTTCGCCCTGTGCCACCGCGAATTCCCTGGGCTGCGCATCGGCCCGGCGATAAACACCACTTCGATGTACGCCGAAAGTTGCAAACCGGAAGACGCTATTGCCGCGCATAACTGGGAAACGCTGCGCTGCTGGAGTTTTTTAGATGTAGCGGTACATGGTCGCTACAACGCCCTGGCGTGGGCGTATTTGCAGGATCGCGGCCTCGCGCCGGAAATGCAGCCAGAAGATGCGCTGATTTTGCAGCAGGGGCGGCCGGATTTTATCGCCATTAACTACTACTCAACCGCGACGATTGCTGCCAGCCGGGGCGATGGTGCCGATGTTGCCCCCCGCGCGGGCGATCAACAAATTATGCTGGGCGAAGAGGGCGTTTATCGGCCAGCGGAAAATCCGTGGGTCGGCAAAACGCCTTACGGCTGGGTCGTTGATCCGGTGGGATTGCGCCTGACGCTGCGTAAAGTGTGCGAGCGCTACGGCCTGCCGATTCTGATCAGCGAAAACGGTATGGGCGCACCGGATAAGCTGGAGCATGATGGGACGGTGAATGACGATTACCGTATCGCTTTCCTTGAGGCGCACATTGAGCAAATGCGTCTGGCAATTGCTGACGGCGTCGAGCTGATGGGCTACTGCCCATGGGCAGCAATTGATGTGGTAAGCACTCACCAGGGATACGCTAAGCGCTACGGTTTTATTTATGTCGATCGCGGCGAGGATGATCTGAAGAGTTTGCAAAGGATCCGCAAACGCAGTTTCTGGTGGTATAAGGATGTCATCGCGCAAAACGGTAACCACAACGAGTCTCAGAGATGATTGTTCAGAAGGTGCTCAATAATAGCCTGGTGCTCTCCCTTGATGACGATAACAGGGAAGTTATCGTCATGGGGAAAGGTATTGGCTTCAACAGCAGACCCGGGGACGAGATCGCCCCGGAGCAGATAGAGAAGCTATTTGTAACCCAGACGCTTGACGAACGCAGCGGCTATCTTGAGGCACTTTCCGCTATACCGGATGAAGTCATCGAAATGGCTGCGATGATTATTTCCCGTGCCAACATGCAGCTTTCGAGCAAAGTTCGTGAGCAGATTTTCTTTACCCTTGCCGATCACCTGGCTTTTGCCATCGAGCGCAGCCGCAAAGGGATCACCATTCAAAACCGCCTACTACCGGAGGTCAGGCGGTTTTATCCACAACAGTTCCACATCGCCAGCGAGGCTGTAACCATTATTCGCCAGCAGTACGGTATTGAACTACCGGAAGAGGAAGCCGGGAATATCGCTTTTCATCTTGTGAATGGTCAGAGCGAAGGCGACGACGTAGCGCAAACCATGCAGTCAGTGAAAATGTTGAAGGATATTTTTAATCTCGTGCAGTACCACTTTAAGCAGGAGATCGACACTGAATCGATTAATTACTCACGTTTTCTTATCCATATGCAGTTTTTCCTTCAGCGTTTACAGGAGGGAGAACTGGATAGCTCGCGGGACAGTTTCCTGCTAGTGCAAGTGATTAAAGAGTATCCAGAAGCCTGGCAGTGTACGCTACTGATCCGCGATTATATCAAGGTTCAACTCGGTATCACCCTCAGAGGTAACGAACTGCTATGGCTCACAGTCCATCTGGTGAGGATAACTGGACTTGATGCATAAACAGGATGCCTCTGTTTAAATTGACGTATAACATTTGCTTTTGAGAACGCATCTTGCCTGTTCAGAGCCGCTTGCTGGAAATAAGCCGCTCCTGCTCATTCTCACCATTTAAATTGCAAGATGTTTTACCCCTGCGCATTAATGAACACCAGCAGCGTTTTTTATGCGTTAACAGATATAGAAAGCGACTCGGAAGGAAAAGAAACAGGCGGGAAAGTTACAAAACAGAATGCGTGTCGTCTCGCAAAAACAACGCCACCCGAAGGTGGCGTGTTTAATTATGGCTTATCCCTGTCTAACCAGTCGCCGCTTGCAATCAGCTTTAATCCATCGACGGGTCGTTGATATACGTACATCCATGCACTCCCGTACGGCGTCTGAATCAACTGGCGCGCGTATTCACCGCCCCTGGTGCGCAAGGCATCAAGTTCGGCCAGCGTGGCGTTGTCAATACGATAAACTTCACCGTGTACCGTTCCGTTCCCCGGAACTGCGCCTGGATAGTGGCCCAGGCTATACAACTGGTAGTTATCGATACTGAAATCGCCCAGCAACTGGGCATTGGTCATCCAGTGGCTGTTGCCTTGTTTGTGGCGTAAACTGCCGTAGACAAATATTCGCATAGCTAAAACTCGAACTGATAGAGCAAATCCAGTGCCTGGTCTACACCAGACACGGCTTCCAGATATAGCTTCGGCATCAGGCGATAACGTAACGTGAGTGTTGCTATAGAGTCAAATATCCCCACGCCGTATTTCACTTGTAGGCCTGGTAATACATAGCCGCTGACCACCACCTGGGAGGAATCGCCTACCCCCTCGGTGTCGAGCGCTAAATTACTTACGCCAAATGTCTCACCGATTTTACCCACAATCTGACCACTTTGTGCAACCCCCAGACCAATCAGCATCGAGGTCATCGCCGCGCTGTCACTCTGATCGCTCTCCAGCCCTTGTCCGCGTAACAAGTAGGACAATGCCGCCTGTTGTGACATCGCCGGGTCAGAGAAGATCTCCGCTTTCGGCTCATCCGCCAGCCCGGTGACACGAACACCGGCGATCACGTCGTCTTCTGTTGCATCCGGGTTACGAATCGCTTCGATATTGAGATACGGTTGATCCGGCGGGCCAGAGAACAGCAGTTCACCTTTACGCACAATCAGATCCTGACCATAGGCATGGAAGCGACCTTCCGGAATGTTGATCTGCCCGTTCAGACCCAGACCTTGTTTGTCCTGTACGACATTGAGATCGCCCGTCAGTCGCGCTTTCAGGCCGAAGGCATCAATGCGCACATTGTTGCCAACGTGAACAATCAGGTTGCTGTTGATCGGAATCGATGCCGTTTTCGCCTCCTCCGGTTGCAGGTTATCGTTGAGCATTACCACATCGCTGGAGACGCCCACCGCACTTTCCGGTAGATCGTGCACCACAATGCGCGCCCACGGTACATCCACGCGGCCATCGAGGGTAAACAGGCTTGGTGTGGCTTCGAATACGACATCTGGCGACACATCCATGCGCACCATCGGCGGTACGGTGATCCGCACCTTACTGCCTTTTGCCGTCACCCGCGCACGCCAGTTTTCAATCTGACTCCAGTCAGCATCACCGTTCAGGTAAATTTCCCCCTGCTGGGTTCGCACAGTGCCCGCCAGCGTCGAGCGCATACCGTTAAAGTTGACCGCAAGCTGGCTCGGCTGCATATCAAACGGCATAAAGTTGCCATCGATATCCACACCAGTGACCTGGAGCTGACCAAACAACTGCGGGCTCTGCACATCACCGCCCAGACGTAAGTTGGCGCTCACCATACCCGCCGCTTTTTCACCACGCGTAAAGATGGGGTTTACCATCGCGAGGTTGAAGTTACGGATATTCACGTTGCCGCCGAGGTTACGCCGCCCTTGTGGATCGGTTACCTGCACCTGACCATCAAACTGACCGTTATTAGTCAGACGGATTGTCCAGCCCAGCTCGGCACGGTTATTACGCAACTCCGCCGTCAGGTTCAGCGTCTGAAACGCTACTGGCAGCGCCGCATCGTTGACGGTTTGCGTCACCTGCACGTTACGCCCGGAAAGAGTAACACTGCCCTGCGGCAGCCCTTCTTTGGTGGTATCCCAGGCGACATCCGCTTTACCTGTAAAGATACCGCTGGCCTGAGTGGTTTCCGGCATAAACGGCTTCAGCATTGCCAGGTCGAAACGGTTGAGATTCACCACCGCACGCCCTTCAGCCCCGGCATCAATGGTTTGCGGCACGCACAGTTCCGCATTCGGGTTAAGCCAGCAGTGTGGCCCGATGCTGATTTTTTGCTCCTGATTGCGGTAGTCCAGTACGATATCACGCGTCAGCGACCACGGGCCGACCGGCGTCTGGAAGCGCGTATTGCTAAGTGTTCCCTTCCAACGTTCTTCTTTGCGATCAAAACTCCCTGCCAGATTGAGCTGCCCGGAAACCGGCTCGCCCTGAATCCGCAGTTGTAACTCGTGCTGCTTTTCGCTGCCTTTCGCGTTCAGAGTGACGAGGTTGATATTCACATCCGGCTGCGAGATTTGCTCAACGCGCACGTCGAGTTTACCCGCAATCTGATCGGTGGATTTGATATCGCCTTCCACACGAACCTGCGCTACGGAGAGTTCCTGCCAACGCAAACCGCGCGCGGTAATATCTGCCAGTAGTTGTGGCGCTTCCACAGTACCGCGTACTTTCACCAACCCTTTCGCTGTACCACCCAGTCCTGGTAGCGCATTATCCAGCCCCGGCGCGTTGATGGTGGCATCAAGATTGAGATCTTTTACCCCCAACTCGCCTTTCACTTCGGCACTGTTTGGCCCCAGTTCCAGATGCAGACCTGGGATCGTCCACTGCATATAACTGTTGCCTTTCAGCGTTCCGTCAACGTTCACTTTGTTCTGTTTAACATTGCCGGTCAGCTTCAACTCTGGTACGTCCATCTGCCAGGTGCCGCCGTACAGGCTGCCTCGGGTTTTGATCAAACCATTGAGTTTTGACGGCCACTCCGGGAACTCTTTCGCAGTGTTAATGCCGTTAAGCGTTAACTCACCACGCCAGCTAATCGCCTGCTGCCAGTCGAGTAACGCTTTCAACTCGGTTTTCCCTTCCAGCGCTGCGACGGTAAGTTTGTCGAGATTAACCTGCTGTTCATTGCCCTTTGCATCGAGGGTAATGGTCGCTGGCGGGATCTCATGCCCCTTCACCGCCATGTGCATAGAGAGCGTGTAATCAGTCATTTTTCCGGTGAGTTTCAGTTTCAGATCATCCGCCTGATACTGCTTCTCGCCAGTAAACGGCCAGTAAAGCTGTTTGCTGTTTACTTCCACGTTGAGCGGCAATCCGACTTCTGCCAGCCGCGTCTGGGCGCGCAGATCCATATCCACCGGACCGGAAAGATTAACGCCAATCTCCAGTTGTTCGCGCAGCGCACCACCCACTTTCAGCTTCACTTTTTCGCCTTTTAGTGGCTCCACGTTCAGTGTGCTATTGAGGGTGATATCTACCGGCCAGTTATTGGACAGTTGCGCCGTGCCACTGGCATTAACGCTCCCCTGATTAGAGTCGATATCAAGTGCGTCCAGTTTGGTATTGCCATCGATGCTACTGACTTTCAGCAGCATGGTGTGCACGGTGATGTCCGTGTCGCCCGTCACGCGCAGTTGCTCACCCTTAAACTCTTCAATGTTCAGGTTGAGCGGCAAATGTACGTCGGTCATCTCCGGTAATACCGGGCGAGAAAAGAGATCTTTCAGCGTTTCGCCCAGCGGTTTTTCATCCGGCTGCGGATTTTCAATCTTCGGTTCGACAACTTCTTCCTGCGCCACTTCTGCCACTTTCGGCAGGGCAATCAACAGCCCTTTCAGCGATGTCGGTTTCAGGGTCAGGGTTTTCTCTTGCCAGTTCAGACCGGAGGTGAAGTCCATCACCGACACCGTAGTGTCATCAATCTTAATGTTGACGTTATCCAGCGCTACCCGCGTCAGGGTGATGGGATATGGCGTAGAGAGATCCAGCGGCCCGCTATCTTCCTCTTCCTCCGCTTGCTCTGAAGGGGGCATTTTTTTACTGTCGATGTTGACCTGAATATCCTTCAGTGCCAAATCGTTAATACAAACACTGCTGTCCCACAGGCACTCCAGCCCGACCGCCAGATGCAGATTGCCCGCTTTTACCGCCACGCCTGGCTGCTCATAACGAACGTCAGACAAGGTAAGGTCGCGCCAGCCACCGGTGACCTTGCCAATATCCAGCCCTGGCACCCAACGGTCTGCCGCTTTAAATACCAGATGCAGGCCGCTGGTGGTGCCCACCAGAAACGCCACTGATCCCAGCAACAGTAAAATAACGATGACTACGCCGAGGCTGATTTTTTTCCATAAACTCATAATTCTGGCCCCAGACCGATGTAAAACTGTAAACCATGCTCGTCTTTGTCAGCGACCGGAACGGCGAAATCGAGCTTGATCGGCCCGACCGGCGATTCCCAACGCACACCAACCCCGGTGCCGGTTTTAAAGTCACTGCGGCGAATATCGCTTACCGCTTCGCCGCTATCGACAAACACCGCGCCCCACCATTTTCCGGTCACGTTGTACTGATACTCCAGCGATCCGGTAATCAGCTTTGATGCCCCTTTCAGGTCACCATTGGCGTATTTCGGAGCGATCGATTTGTATTTATAGCCGCGAATACTGCGGTCGCCCCCGGCGAAGAAACGTAAATCCGGCGGTACTTTGTCGAAGTCACCGGTTTCAATCCAGCCCAGCGTGCCGCGAGTGACAAAGCGATGGCGATCGTAAAGTGTGCGGATCCAGACGTTCTGCGCCTGGAATACGGAGAAATCGACATCCGATCCCCAGGCGGTGTTGGAGTAGTCGATAGAGTAACGCTGCGAGTCGCCCCAGGTCGGCATCAGGCCGCCGCGTGATCGCGTCCGGCTAATCATGACCCCAGGATAAAACAGCATCGTGGTGTTAGTGATTTCACCCTGAGTAAAGTGGTCGAGACTCCAGCGCAGGTTAATGGCACGCTGCCAGCCACTGGAAAGATCCCAGTAACGGGAAGCAACCAGGGTGGTGGAATCGGATTCGGTATCATTCAGATCAGTACGCTTAAAACCACCCTGTACCAGATAGTATTGTTCCAGTGGGTTCTTAAGCAGCGGCATTTTATAACTAAAATCGAGAGTCTGTTCCGGTGCAGAGATACTTGTGCTGGTGGTCAGGCTGTGACCGTAAGAGTTCATCCACGGCTTTTTCCACGAGGCTTTAACTCGTGGGCCAACGTCCGTTGAGTACCCGACCCCGGTTTCAATGGTGTTTTCCGTGCGCGGCGAAACGACGCCAGTCAGTGGCAATACTTTAGTTTCTCGCGCTTTATCAAACTGCGGTGCAACCACCACCGAGTTAAACCAACCAGTAGCGGAGAGACGGCGGTTCAGTTCCGCCAGATCTTTAGATTCGTACTCATCGCCCTCTTTAAACGGCACCAGATTTTGCAGGTACTCATCGCGGATCTGTGATCCTTCGAAGGTCACATGCCCAAAGCGGTAGCGTTCGCCACTGTTGTAATCAATATCCCAGTAGGCTTTATGCAAGCCAAGTGCGATACCCAACTGTGCTTTGGTAAATTCGCTATCGAAATAGCCTTTACGCAACGCGATGCTGGTTAAGGACTTTTTGAAATTTTCGTAGTCGCCCTGATTCAGCACCGTGCCTATAGCCGGGCGGGTATCGAGCAACTTCAAATAGTCTTTATCAGTCCGCGCACCGCCGCGCAAAACCACATCAGTACCGCCAATCAACACCGGCACGCCGGGCGTGACTTTGGCGATCAACACCTGCCGCCCCTTCTTTGGCGGTGGTCGGAGATCAAATTCAATGGTCGGCTGGTAATAGCCCAGCGCCTTCAGACCTTCGCGGATGGCATCATCAACACGTGCGCGAAAGCGCCGATCTGGCGTAACTTCATCACTTTCAATCGTAGAAAGCTGCGCACGAACGTTCTTTTCTAGCTGCCCCGATAACCCTTCGACCTGTAGACGGACGTTCGCGGCGACGGCAGCTCCGCTAAAGCAGAGTAAGCTTACACAGCATAACTGTCGGATATAGCGCACATTTTCTCCTGAATATCCTTTGTTCCTGCCCCTGGAACTCCGTTAAACGGCTTAACAAAAATCCAGCCATATGGATTTAAAAGCAGACTAAACCCAAAATATTTCTTATGGTTTACTTTATACACATTCACGGGGGTTATTGTGTGCAAATACGTCTCTTGTTACAACCTAATCCCCAAAGGCCGACTTTCGGGAGAGCAACACTATGAGTTTATTTGATAAAAAGCATCTGGTTTCCCCCGCCGATGCCCTTCCTGGACGTAATACCCCGATGCCTGTAGCCACATTGCATGCGGTCAACGGCCACTCAATGACCAATGTGCCTGACGGAATGGAGATCGCCATTTTTGCTATGGGCTGTTTCTGGGGCGTGGAACGCCTTTTCTGGCAACTTCCCGGTGTTTACAGCACTGCCGCAGGCTATACCGGCGGTTACACGCCAAACCCGACCTATCGGGAAGTGTGTTCTGGTGATACCGGCCACGCCGAAGCGGTACGCGTGATTTACGATCCGTCAGTGATCAGCTACGAACAACTGTTACAGGTATTCTGGGAGAATCACGATCCCGCACAAGGGATGCGTCAGGGCAATGACCACGGCACGCAGTATCGTTCCGCAATTTACCCGCTGACACCAGAACAGGACGCTGCCGCCCGCGCCAGTCTGGAACGTTTTCAGGCCGCAATGCTCACCGTCGGTGACGATCGCCAGATAACCACCGAGATCGCCAACGCTACACCGTTTTATTATGCCGAAGATGACCACCAACAATATCTGCACAAAAACCCATATGGCTATTGTGGAATTGGTGGGATCGGCGTTTGCCTGCCGCCTGAAGCGTAGCAATAAAAGGCTGAACTAAAGCGAAATGAAGCAAAAATTTAACCCTCTGGCGACTTTACAGAACCTTACGCTATACTAGCCACTGAAAATGTCGGTTCACTCTCTTCGAACCGGCTTTCAATGTGTATTTCGCACAAATTAATCAACTTCCCCTTCCGAGGATCTGACCTGAACGGTCGGATAAGATATGTTAAACAGTATTTTAGTCATACTATGCTTGATCGCTGTGAGTGCGTTCTTCTCGATGTCCGAGATCTCGCTTGCCGCCTCACGCAAAATCAAACTTAAACTGCTGGCTGATGAAGGCAATATAAACGCCCAGCGCGTTCTGGATATGCAGGAAAATCCCGGCATGTTCTTTACCGTGGTGCAAATTGGTCTGAACGCGGTGGCGATACTCGGTGGTATCGTCGGTGA
This sequence comes from Escherichia sp. MOD1-EC5950, assembly GCF_002965345.1. Taxonomy (NCBI): domain Bacteria; kingdom Pseudomonadati; phylum Pseudomonadota; class Gammaproteobacteria; order Enterobacterales; family Enterobacteriaceae; genus Escherichia; species Escherichia sp. MOD1-EC5950. The sequence continues at coordinate 57,109 of NZ_PTSR01000007.1, read as the reverse complement.
TGCGGCGTTCTCTCCGGCTTTTAACAGCCTGTTCTCTCGCTATATATCAGCGGAACTCTCTGAGCAACTGAGCTTTATTCTCTCTTTCTCATTAGTGACTGGCATGTTTATTCTGTTTGCGGATTTAACCCCGAAACGCATCGGTATGATTGCGCCAGAAGCTGTGGCTTTGCGTATCATCAACCCGATGCGCTTCTGCCTGTTCGTCTGCACCCCTCTGGTGTGGTTTTTCAACGGCCTGGCAAACATGATCTTCCGTATCTTTAAATTGCCGATGGTACGTAAAGATGACATCACTTCTGATGACATCTACGCGGTGGTGGAAGCCGGTGCACTGGCTGGAGTACTGCGTAAACAGGAACACGAGCTGATCGAAAACGTGTTTGAACTGGAATCCCGTACCGTGCCGTCTTCCATGACGCCGCGTGAAAACGTGATTTGGTTCGATCTCCATGAAGATGAGCAAAGTCTGAAGAATAAAGTGGCGGAGCATCCGCACTCAAAATTCCTCGTCTGTAATGAAGATATCGACCACATCATCGGCTATGTGGACTCGAAAGATCTGCTGAACCGCGTGCTGGCCAATCAAAGTCTGGCACTGAATAGCGGCGTGCAGATTCGCAACACGCTGATCGTGCCTGACACTCTGACCCTCTCTGAGGCGCTGGAAAGTTTTAAAGCTGCGGGCGAAGACTTTGCGGTAATCATGAACGAGTACGCCCTGGTGGTGGGGATAATTACCCTCAACGACGTGATGACCACGTTGATGGGCGATCTGGTCGGTCAGGGGCTGGAAGAACAGATTGTCGCGCGTGATGAGAACTCATGGCTAATCGATGGCGGTACGCCGATTGACGACGTGATGCGTGTGCTGGATATTGACGAGTTCCCGCAGTCGGGCAACTACGAAACCATCGGCGGCTTTATGATGTTTATGCTGCGTAAGATCCCGAAACGCACCGATTCAGTGAAACTCTCCGGCTACAAATTTGAAGTGGTGGATATCGATAACTACCGCATCGACCAACTGCTGGTAACGCGGATCGACAGCAAAGCCACCGCCCTTTCACCGAAACAGCCTGACGCTAAAGATAAAAATAAAGAAGAAAGCGTCGCATAACCCCAGAAACATCAACGGCTCCTGAATCAGGAGCCGTCTTATTACTGCATAGCACGCTGGTTAAGCCATCTCTGTTTGCAGACGCATAACCTGACGGTTAACTTCGGACATCACTGACAAATGCAGCTTATCCTTCACTTTTGGGATAAGAATCTTACCCTTATCAAATTCAAAAGCGCCAACGTCCTTGATGTATAACCGTCCACGGAACAGGATTTTCACGTACTTCGCCACCTGCAGTGGGTTGTACCGTTGGAAAATTTTCATTGTTATCTCCTGCTGAGTATTACGCCTTTGTGGTGCCACAATCGGCCCAACTATTATGAGGCGCAAATTTTAATGCCTGATGACTATAGTCTATCGCTGCAATGTTTCCAGTGTGTATAAAGTTTTTTACCTTAACGTTACAGTTATTCAGAATTATCTTTTCGCCTAACCACAATCTTCAGTATAAGCATTCATTTTTCATATGATTTGTGCGCTTGTCCGCAAACTGGCACCACACTTGCGGGAAATTCGATAAATAGCACATATGATTAAAAGTCCGACCCAAGTGGTCGGATCACCTGCATACGATAAGAAGGAAACACTATGACCCTACGCAAGATTCTCGCGCTGACTTGCTTGCTACTGCCGATGATGGCCTCCGCGCATAAATTCGAAACCGGTCAGCGAGTACCACCAATTGGCATTGCCGATCGTGGCGAGTTAGTACTTGATAAAGATCAGTTTAGCTACAATACCTGGAACAGCGCACAGTTAGTGGGGAAAGTGCGGGTACTGCAACATATTGCCGGTCGCACCTCCGCAAAAGAGAAAAATGCGACGCTGATTGAAGCGATTAAATCGGCAAAACTGCCGCATGATCGCTACCAGACGACCACCATTGTGAACACCGACGACGCTATCCCCGGTTCAGGTATGTTTGTACGTAGCAGCCTGGAGAGCAATAAAAAGCTCTATCCGTGGTCACAGTTTATTGTCGACAGCAACGGCATCGCACGCAGCGCCTGGCAGTTGGATGAAGAGAGTTCCGCCATTGCAGTGCTGGATAAAGACGGTCGCGTGCAATGGGCAAAAGATGGAGCGCTCACTCAGGAAGAGGTGCAGCAAGTGATGGACTTGCTGCATAAGTTGCTTAATAAATAGAAACCCGGAACCCTGGATTCAGGAAGGATTCACGCGGAGTGTAATCCAGCGGTTTCCCCTGCCAGTCGTGGACGTGTGCTCCGGCAGCGGCAGCCACAGCATGACCGGCAGCGGTGTCCCAAATATTGGTTGGCCCAAAACGCGGGTAGAGCTGAGCCTGCCCTTCCGCCACCAGGCAAAATTTCAGTGAAGAACCGATGGATGTCGTCTGGTGTTCGCCAAGCTGTTGCAGATACTCTTTCAGCTCCGCATCCGCATGGGAACGGCTAATGACAACCAGAGGCGGGCGAGCGTCGCGTACCTGAATCTGCTTACGCACGCCGCACTCTTCTTTCCAGGCTTTTCCTTCCTCCGCGCTGTACATTACGTTCATTACCGGCGCATACACCACACCTAATATCGGTTTGCCTTTGTCGATCAGCGCAATGTTAACGGTAAATTCGCCATTTCGTTTAATAAACTCTTTGGTGCCGTCCAGCGGATCCACCAGCCAGTAACGTTGCCAGTGCTGGCGGACTTCCCAACCGGGAGGATCTTCTTCAGAAAGAACGGGGATATCCGGCGTCAGCTTACGTAATCCTTCCATGATTACGGTATGCGCGGCGATATCTGCCGCCGTCACCGGAGAGTCATCTGCTTTGTTGGCGACGTCCATCGGTTTAGTCCCGTCGTAGACCTGCATAATGGCATCGCCCGCAATCCGTGCAAGCTGGCATACTTGATCTAACATTCTCCACCTCGTCTCTGTGAGCGGCGTTAACTTATTGTTTTACTTATACCCCATCGCTATAGAATCCGCCAACTGTGATGGCGTCATCGTTTCCTGATTTATTATTTATGGCATCCTTCACGCTCCGTATGAAAGACGTTTCATCTTCTCGTTCATAAAAGGATGTCCCTTATGATTAAGTTTAGCGCAACGCTCCTGGCCACGCTGATTGCTGCCAGCGTGAATGCGGCAACAGTCGATCTACGCATAATGGAAACCTCTGATTTGCATAGCAACATGATGGATTTCGATTATTACAAAGACACATCCACAGAAAAATTTGGGCTGGTACGCACCGCGAGCCTGATTAATGACGCGCGCAATGAAGTGAAAAATAGCGTGTTGGTCGATAACGGTGACCTGATTCAGGGCAGTCCGCTGGCGGATTACATGTCGGCTAAAGGATTAAAAGCCGGTGATATTCATCCGGTCTATAAGGCGCTGAATACGCTGGATTATACCGTCGGCACACTCGGCAATCATGAATTTAATTACGGTCTGGATTACCTGAAAAATGCGCTGGCGGGGGCGAAATTCCCCTATATAAATGCCAATGTCATTGACGTAAAAACCAACCAGCCGATGTTTACACCGTATTTAATTAAAGACACCGAAGTAGTCGATAAAGACGGGAAAAAGCAAACGCTGAAAATTGGCTATATCGGCGTCGTGCCACCGCAGATTATGGGATGGGATAAAGCCAATTTATCCGGCAAAGTTACCGTTAACGATATTACCGAAACAGTGCGCAAGTACGTGCCGGAAATGCGCGAGAAAGGTGCCGATGTCGTTGTCGTTCTGGCGCATTCTGGTCTGTCTGCCGATCCGTATAAAGTAATGGCGGAAAACTCAGTTTATTATCTCAGTGAAATTCCGGGCGTTGATGCCATTATGTTTGGTCATGCCCATGCCGTCTTCCCGGGCAAAGATTTTGCTGATATCAAAGGCGTAGATATCGCCAAAGGTACGATTAACGGTGTTCCGGCGGTAATGCCAGGCATGTGGGGCGATCATCTCGGCGTGGTCGATCTGCAACTCAATAATGACAGCGGGAAATGGCAGGTGACGCAAGCAAAAGCGGAAGCTCGCCCGATTTACGATGTCGCCAATAAAAAATCACTCGCCGCTGAAGACAGCAAGTTGGTTGCAACGCTGAAAGCCGATCACGATGCCACACGCCAGTTTGTCAGCAAACCTATCGGGAAATCCGCCGACAATATGTATAGCTATCTGGCGCTGGTACAGGACGATCCGACGGTGCAGGTGGTGAACAACGCGCAAAAAGCGTATGTCGAACATTACATTCAGGGCGATCCGGATCTGGCAAAACTGCCGGTGCTCTCTGCCGCTGCGCCGTTTAAAGTTGGCGGTCGCAAGAACGATCCTGCCAGCTATGTAGAAGTGGAAAAAGGCCAACTGACTTTCCGTCATGCCGCCGATCTCTATCTCTATCCCAATACGCTGATTGTGGTAAAAGCCAGCGGCAAGGAAGTTAAAGAGTGGCTGGAGTGCTCCGCCGGGCAGTTTAACCAGATAGATCCCAGCAGCACTAAACCGCAGTCATTAATCAACTGGGATGGCTTCCGTACCTATAACTTTGATGTGATTGACGGCGTGAATTATCAGATTGATGTTACCCAGCCAGCCCGCTATGACGGTGAATGTCAGGTGATTAATGCCAATGCGGAAAGGATTAAGAATCTGACCTTTAATGGTAAACCGATTGATCCGGACGCGATGTTCCTGGTTGCTACCAATAATTATCGTGCATACGGTGGCAAATTTGCCGGAACAGGCGACAGCCATATCGCCTTTGCGTCGCCGGATGAGAACCGTTCGGTGCTGGCAGCGTGGATTGCTGAAGAGTCGAAGCGTGCAGGAGAAATTCACCCAGCGGCAGATAATAACTGGCGTTTAGCGCCGATTGCCGGTGATAAAAAACTGGATATTCGTTTTGAAACGTCCCCGTCCGATAAAGCCGCAGACTTTATTAAAGAGAAGGGTCAGTATCCGATGAATAAAGTCGCGACTGATGATATCGGGTTTGCGATTTATCAGGTGGATTTGAGTAAGTAAGACACACCGTTTTCGGTCTACACATCATGCATCGCATCCGGCACTTCCTGGCGGATGCGATGCTGACGCGTCTTATCCGCCCTACAAACCACGAATCGTAGGTCTCCGGCAGTTATGCCGCACGTTCATCCCGCACCGCCAGCACCTCTGGCAAATTCAACTCAATCCAGTCTGCCAGTGCAGCAACCTTTTCACTGACCTGTTCACCCAGCGGTGTGAGGCTATATTCCACATGCGGCGGCACCACCGGATACGCGATACGGTTAACAAATCCATCCTGCTCCAGCGCCTGTAACGACTGCGCGAGCATCTTTTCGCTCACTCCGCCCATTTTACGCCGCAAGTCGCTAAAGCGATGAGTGCCTTCGCGCAGCGCCACCAGAATCAGTACACCCCAACGGCTGGTAACGTGTTTCAACACATCCCGCGACGGACACTGCTCAGCGAAGAGGTTTCCCTCTTTCAGTTGTTGCGACAGGCTTACCCGACTCATTTCATACTTACCTTTTTGTATGTACTTACTAAAAGTTAGTTTAGGTGTTAGCGTATTTAAACACAAGACAAACCAATGGAGATTTCTCATGATCGCAATCACCGGCGCGACCGGCCAGCTTGGTCACAATGTAATTGAATCTTTGCTGCAAACCGTTTCTGCCAGCCAAATAGTGGCTATCGCACGTAATCCGGAAAAAGCGCATGCTTTGAGCGCACAAGGCATTAGCGTGCGTCAGGCTGACTACGGCGATGAAGCTGCACTGACATCTGCGCTACAGGGCGTGGAAAAATTGCTGCTGATCTCTTCCAGCGAAGTGGGACAGCGAGCCTCGCAGCATCGTAATGTTATTAATGCAGCAAAGGCGGCTGGCGTGAAATTTATCGCCTACACCAGCCTGTTACATGCGGACACCTCCCCGCTCGGCCTGGCTGCTGAGCATATCGAGACGGAGAAAATGCTGGCTGATTCTGGCATCGCTTATACCCTGCTGCGCAACGGCTGGTACACTGAAAACTACCTCGCCAGCGCCCCGGCAGCACTGGAACACGGCGTATTTATTGGTGCGGCGGGCGATGGCAAAATTGCCTCAGCAACTCGTGCAGATTACGCAGAGGCTGCGGCACGCGTAATTAGCGAAGCAGGTCACGAAGGCAAAGTCTATGAGCTGGCGGGCGACAACGCCTGGACGCTGACACAGTTAGCGGCAGAGCTGACCAAACAGAGCGGCAAACCAGTTATCTACCAGAATATGAGCGAAGCCGATTTCGCCGCAGCGCTGAAAAGCGTTGGTCTTCCTGGCGGACTGGCGGATATGCTGGCTGACTCTGACGTTGGCGCATCAAAAGGTGGTCTGTTTGATGACAGCAAAACACTCAGCACGCTGATTGGCCGCCCGACAACAACATTAGCCGAAAGCGTAAACGCGCTTTTTAATGTTAATAACTAGTTAATTAAAGTGGCATCCTCCCGCATCCTCTCTGATAATGACGGGATGCGGGGAGCAACCATCTCTGTTCCCTGAATATTTCTTCTGACAGACCAATGGATGCCAGTGATGATTAGCGGCGTGCTGTACGCCCTGTTAGCAGGGTTGATGTGGGGGCTTATTTTTGTCGGGCCGTTGATCGTTCCAGAATACCCGGCGATGTTGCAATCAATGGGACGCTATCTGGCATTAGGTTTAATTGCACTGCCCATTGCCTGGCTGGGGCGCGTGCGTCTGCGCCAGTTGACACGTCGCGACTGGCTTACCGCGCTAATGCTCACCATGATGGGCAATCTCATCTATTACTTTTGCCTTGCCAGTGCCATTCAGCGAACCGGCGCGCCTGTTTCCACGATGATTATCGGCACCCTGCCAGTGGTTATCCCGGTCTTTGCCAATTTGCTGTACAGCCAGCGCGACGGCAAACTCGCGTGGGGGAAACTCGCCCCGGCGCTGGTTTGTATTGGTATCGGCCTTGCGTGTGTAAATATTGCTGAGTTAAACCACGGTCTCCCCAATTTTGACTGGGCACGTTATACCTCAGGCGTCATGCTGGCATTAGTCTCCGTGGTTTGCTGGGCGTGGTATGCATTGCGCAACGCCCGCTGGCTGCGGGAAAATCCAGACAAACATCCAATGATGTGGGCGACGGCGCAGGCGCTGGTCACGCTGCCGGTTTCGCTCATCGGTTATGTTGTTGCTTGTTTCTGGCTGAATACGCAAATGCCTGATTTCTCTCTACCTTTTGGCTCCCGTCCACTGGCCTTTATTAGCCTGATGATTGCTATCGCCGTGCTTTGCTCATGGGTCGGCGCACTTTGCTGGAACGTCGCCAGCCAGCGATTACCGACGGTGATCCTCGGGCCGCTGATTGTTTTCGAAACGCTGGCAGGTTTGCTGTACACCTTTTTACTCCGCCAACAAATTCCACCGCTGATGACGCTGAGCGGTATCGCGCTGTTAGTGGCCGGCGTGATCATTGCAGTCAGAGCAAAACCGGAAAAACCCTTAGCTGAACCTGTCTCTGAAAGTTGACACCTTGCCAGTCTGTTAAATAATCCTCTGCTACGTAAGGGTTATAGCTTTTAACTTAAAGATGCATTTAAAATACATCTTATCTTATTAAGAATGAGGTATCAGCTATGGCTTATCGCGACCAACCTTTAGGTGAACTGGCGCTCTCTATTCCTCGCGCTTCGGCTCTGTTTCGTCAATATGATATGGATTACTGCTGCGGCGGTAAGCAGACGCTGGCTCGCGCGGCGGCACGTAAAGAACTGGATGTTGACGTCATTGAAGCCGAACTGGCAAAGCTTGCTGAACAACCGATTGAGAAAGACTGGCGTAGCGCGCCGCTGGCAGAAATCATCGACCATATCATCGTGCGCTACCACGATCGTCACCGTGAACAACTGCCAGAGTTGATCCTGCAAGCCACCAAAGTAGAGCGCGTTCACGCCGACAAACCGAGCGTGCCAAAAGGGCTGACAAAATACCTGACTATGCTGCATGAAGAGCTTTCCAGCCACATGATGAAAGAAGAGCAGATCCTCTTCCCGATGATCAAACAAGGCATGGGCAGCCAGGCGATGGGGCCAATCAGCGTAATGGAAAGCGAACACGATGAAGCAGGTGAGCTGTTGGAGGTTATCAAACACATTACCAATAACGTCACACCGCCGCCGGAAGCCTGCACCACCTGGAAAGCGATGTATAACGGTATTAATGAACTGATTGATGATTTAATGGAGCACATCAGTCTGGAAAATAATGTACTGTTCCCACGCGCGCTGGCGGGTGAGTGATTTGTTTGATCAACGATCCTGACATGAGCAGGATCGTTGATTGTTAAGTGATTCAGTCACTCAGTGGAAGCAATTCATTATTGTAACTGGTGTACTTACCTTCAACGGTAAGCAGACTGCCGTTTTTATCAAGATGCGCCGCATTGAGTTGTCGAGTCTCATTACGCCGCTTCGCATCACGAACCAACCCATCTCCTACGTAATAAATATAATGGTCATCATGAGCAAAGGTATCTGATAATTGACCATTGGCGTATTTAAACCACGTCCATTGGCCTTTCAGTTCAAAGAGCTCAACCGTGTCTTCGTTAATAAAATACGTATAGCGGTCATCATGTGCCAAATAATTTAATGTTGTGCCATCGGGGCTTTTATACCACGTCCAATGCCCATTAATATCGAAAATAGTCACATCAGCGCTCGCGATGAAATAAACTTTATTCCCTACAATATTAACGCCTCCCTGTAATTCTTGTTTGGGGTCGGGTAAATAAATAACCGAAAGCGTTTTTTCGACCCCAGAAACATACTTCACCAGATAGAGCGAATCTTTATATTGCGCCACATTCTGCGTCAACGGGCGAAAATATTCCGGATCAACATCAGGAATGGTCGCAACCCGGCAGTCATTAGCGCGCCGGGAAGCATCACGCGTCAACCATGTTACTTTATCTCGCTGTAGATCAAACGTACTCCGGCAATCTTTCCCGAACGAATAACGTTTCTCCCCGTTTTTGTCGCGATAAATCAGTAGTGAACCGGCCATCCAGCGCACAAGATGAAAGGTATCCGGATCGGCATTGATGGCATCTCCATTCACAAAGACCTGCGATTGGGTTCGCCAAATGGTATCCCACGGTCCAGGATTACTTTTGCTTTCACAACTATTAGGTGAATAAAGAATGGGGCGACGTGTCCAGGATTTAACGCCAAGAATAGAATACCCTTGTGCACTGCCTAACCAACGCCCTTGAAAATAAATATTGCGGCGATCTTTGAGCACATCCGCAGAATCACCTGAACGAACGCGACCGCCGACTTGTTGCAGCGAATCCATATCAACCTGCTTTTCGCCGCGGTTATCATCCGTGCGTTCGCCATCAAAATAGAGGCTGTCTTTATCAGCGGCAAAACGTCCCCAGGCACGGAATGTTGCGGCATCGACTTTCGGTGTTCCCGGCAGGTTCTGGACTATTTTCCCTGCCCATAAAATATGACGGCCATCAGTCAACCAGTCGAAACGCCAGCCGCCATTAGTTCTGATATAAGTGCCAGCATCCACTTGTACAAAATCATTATTGATATTATCCGGAGAATCATATTTATCATCAGTGCCGTTGGGTACGCGGCGAAGTTGCTTAAACTTGACCTGCGGTAAATGAATATCCGGGAAATAGAGTCCATAATCGTCACTATCTTCAACGCTATATTTTGTTCCTTGCCCCCACGGCTGGTAGTAAAACGCAGCAGAAGGTACACCGGAGCAGGCTAGTGAGGTGGTTGAAAATAAAGCCAGGGCGAGACAAAGGGGTTTAATTCGCAACATAGCGTCATCCTGAAGCTGTTAGTGTGAAGAGGTTATTTAAATAAGGGTTTTAGTCCGCTCGGAGGTTGCTTCACCGATGACCATCCTCCCACACCCAGGTTATAACGCAGCCATTCACCTTGCCGGGCACGCTCTTTCACAATTTCAGTCGCTTGTTGAGCGTAAAGCTGCCCGTCTGGAGATATATACGTATTAATTAATCTCCGCCAACCACCTGCTTCAAGTGAGCCGGAGAGTTCCTCCGACTTAAGATTAATCAATTCACCTTCACCCAAGGCGTTGGTTGTTACTTTATAAATTTGGTTCTTATATAAACCGGTGTCCCAAACAAACAGATAAAAATATTCCGGATCAACCCCCACCAGCGTTTCATAAACACAGTCACTGCCCGCTGGAGTGGCTTCATGTTTGAGCCAGGACACATTATTCAGACCACTATTAAATGGCGCACAGCGATACTCAATATCCTCAAGCTCATAGTCATGCTCGCCGCTTTTATCGCGATAAACCAACCGTTCACCAGGCATCCAACGTTTAATCTGAAAAGTTTTGCGATCGGCGGGCAGAAGCTTACCGTTAACAATTACCTGCGAATTTGTCAGCACAACAAATTGTATGGCTGAATCATGCCGCACGATTTGAAATCCATCGGCATGACCCAACCAGCGACCTTTATGCCAAAGACTATTTTTATCACGCAGTAAATTCCAGATGTCCGTCTCTTCCAGCGTTGACATATCCACCTGCTTATCACCGCTATTATCATCGGTACGCTGACCATCAAAATAGATACTGCGTTTATCGGCAGCGAAAGCGCCGAATGCCTGAAAACTGGTGGCATCGACATTAGGTTTACCGGATGGTTTTGTCAGGACTTTGCCTGCCCAAAGGACAGAGCGTCCATCGGTGAGCCAGGTATGCTGACAATCCCCCTCATCATCGCAATCGAACTTATCGGGATTAAAATCGGACAGTAAGCGGGTTTCTTGTTTATTGGCTAAATTGGCAATGCGCCAAAGGTGGGAAAAATTAATATCTGGTAATTCGGAGAGGATCTCATCTTTTTCCCCCTTCTGTTCGGCAATGTAAACCGTACCTTTCTCCTGCTGGCGGTAATAAAAATCTGCGCCCCAGGAAGGTGAAATGGAGAGAGGTAATGCGGCGATTAATAACCAACTGTGCTTAGCCATAGTGAACTCTGCAATAAGTGGCAAAGATTCACGGTAAGCCCGCGCCTGGGCGCTGTCGATGACGGGAAGTATTTTTAGGAATGTATAAAGACAAAAGAGATTGCAGACAAAGTGTGCTTTGTTCATGCCGGATGTGGCGTAAACGCCTTATCCGGCCTACAAAAGCACGCAAATTCAATATATGGCAGAGCTCCCGTAGGCCTGATAAGCGTAGCGCATCAGGCAATTTTGCAGCCTGAAAGGCACCCGCAGGTGCCTTAGCAGCATTACTTCGCTATACGTTTCTTACCAATAAACAACCAGCCCAGCCCCAGCGCGATAAACCACAGCGGAGTAACCAGCAGTGCCTGCCGAGTGTCATCTTCCAGCGTCAGCAGCACGATAACGAACACAAAAAACGCCATACATACCCAGCACATCAGCTTGCCGAGCGGCATCTTGTAGATCGACTTCTCATGCAGGTGTGGACGCTGTTTGCGATACACCAGGTACGAGCAAAGGATAATAGTCCAGACGAACATAAACAGAATCGCTGAAACCGTGGTGATCATGGTGAACGCGCCAATCACGCTTGGATTCACATACAACATCACCACGCCGCCGAGCAGACAGATACAAGAGAAGGTCAGCCCTTTCGCTGGTACTGCGCGTTTAGAGAGTTTAGCGAACGCTTTCGGCGCGACGCCTTCCTGTGCCAGACCAAACAACATACGGCTGGTAGAGAATACGCCACTGTTAGCAGAAGAAGCCGCAGAGGTCAGCACCACAAAGTTAATCACACTTGCCGCCGCAGGCAGCCCCACCAGCACAAACAGTTCTACAAACGGGCTTTTCTCCGCGACCACTGAACTCCACGGCGTCACGGACATAATCACAATCAGCGCGAAGACGTAGAACATAATGATGCGGATCGGAATGGAGTTAATCGCACGCGGCAGTGATTTCTCTGGATCTTTGGTTTCCGCAGCCGTTGTGCCGACCAGCTCAATCCCCACAAAAGCGAAAACCGCTATCTGGAATCCGGCAAAGAAGCCGCTTAAGCCTTTCGGGAACCAGCCGCCGTCATTCCACAAATGCGCAAACGACGCTTCTACGCCAGTCGGTGACTGGAAGTGCATCATCACCATAATCAGACCGACAACAATCAGCGACACAATAGCGACGATTTTGATCATCGCGAACCAGAACTCCATCTCACCAAACATTTTCACGGTGGCGAGATTAAGAACCAGCAACAGAATGATCACCGACAACGACGCCACCCAGTCGGAAAGTCCTGGAAACCAGAACTGCGCGTAAGCGGTAATCGCCACAACATCCGCCATACCGGTTACCACCCAACAGAACCAATAAGTCCAGCCAGTGAAATAACCCGCCCACGGCCCCAATAAATCGGAAGCGAAGTCACTAAAAGATTTATATTCCAGATTCGAAAGCAGCAACTCCCCCATTGCCCGCATCACGAAAAAGAGCATAAAACCGATGATCATATAAACAAAAATGATCGACGGCCCGGCAAGACTGATTGTTTTACCGGAACCCATAAACAACCCTGTACCTATGGCACCGCCAATGGCAATAAGCTGAATATGCCGGTTTGTGAGATTGCGCCGTAGCGACTGTTCAGCCGGAGCCTGATCATCGGCAACGACTTTTACCTGATCTACCATGTTTTTTCTTCCTGTCTGTGTTGTTCAGGCTCTGCGGCCTTTTGTCAGTCTATGATACGACGAATCGGTATCGGGACTCATCGATATTAGGTAACAATGCGCGGGATGAATACTAAGATTTAGATCTAATGTTAATTTAATGTTTAAAGTGAGTGTCATATCACGGTGATAACGCGAAATAGCTCACAAAAATACACGCTTACGTGGTCTTTGCAACACAAAATAGCGCCGTTTGGCAAACTGAAGGGTTTATTGCTGAATGCCTGCTCCCCTCTGGCTCGAGGGGAACAGAATGCGCTGCTTAGAGGATTTCCAGCAGTTCGACTTCAAACACCAGGGTGCTGAACGGAGGAATAGACGCGCCAGCGCCACGCTCGCCATAAGCCAGTTCCTGCGGGATAGTCAGTTCCCATTTAGAACCTACCGGCATCAGAGTCAGTGCTTCAATCCAGCCTGGGATCACGCCGTTAACCGGGAATTCAGCCGGTTCGCCACGGGCAACGGAGCTGTCAAATACAGTACCGTCGATCAGTTTACCGGTGTAATGAACGCGAACGCGGTCGGTACGTGCCGGAATTGCGCCTTCGCCCTGATTAATCACGCGGAATTGCAGGCCAGATTCGGTGCTGTTCACACCCTCTTTTTTGGCGTTTTCTTCAAGGTATTTCACACCTTCGGCAGCCATCGTCTGGAAACGCTGACGACGAACAGCATCGGCACGTTCGTGGATTTCACGTAGCGCACGGTGCACCACATCAACCGGAACAGCCGGATGTTTGCCTTCCAGCGCATCAGCAATGCCTGCAACCAGTGCTTCTGGCAGTAACCCTTCCAGACCAGATTCACTCAGTTGTTGCCCTACCTGCAAACCAATGCCGTAGCTTGCTTGCGCTTCGATGGTATCAAAAGTTGGGGTGGTCATCGTATTTCCTTTCTTAGGGTAAAAAGTAGCGGGCAGCATATCAGCCACACAACTTTGGGTAAAACTTTGTCGCGGGAATGATGACAAATCACGGGGAAAAAGAAACAATAGCAATATCCCGTATGAATATAATAAAAGCGGGTTTACCACGGACATCATAGCGTTAGCTTATTCATAGGCTATGATTGAGGAACAAGACGCGGAGCAGGAGGAAACCATGCCCGGGCGCTTTGAACTAAAACCAACCCTGGAGAAAGTCTGGCACGCGCCGGACAATTTTCGCTTCATGGACCCGCTGCCGCCGATGCATCGTCGGGGGATCATTATTGCCGCCATTGTATTGGTGGTCGGTTTTCTACTTCCGTCTGATGATACGCCCGACGCGCCGGTGGTGACGCGTGAAGCGCAACTGGATATTCAGTCGCAATCCCAACCGCCGACGGAAGAACAACTGCGGGCGCAATTAGTCACCCCACAAAATGATCCCGATCAGGTGGCACCGGTCGCCCCTGAACCGATACAGGAAAGTCAGCCTGAAGATCAGCCGCAAACCGCACAAACACAACCTTTCCAGCCAGATAGCGGAATTGACAACCAGTGGCGCTCTTACCGTGTCGAACCCGGCAAAACGATGGCGCAACTGTTCCGCGACCACGGTCTACCCGCCACTGATGTCTATGCAATGGCGCAGGTAGAAGGCGTGGGTAAACCGCTGAGTAATTTGCAAAATGGGCAGATAGTGAAAATTCGCCAGAACGCCAGCGGCGTGGTGACGGGCTTAACCATTGATACGGAGAATAATCAACAGGTTCTGTTTACCCGCCAGCCAGATGGCAGTTTTATTCGAGCGCGGTAGATGAAGGTTCAAGCAGAAGCCAGCTAAGGATCGTTTCTTTAATGACCTTACGTCTGGCTTCCAGCGCTTGCGGTGAAACCATGCTGATGTGATAAACCAGGCCAAGCGTATGCTGGTTGATCAAATAATATCCTCCAAGCGCGGCAATATTGATATTCACCTGCAACGGGTCGATATCAGGCTTAAAAATATTGAGTTTCTTCCCTTCAGCCAACAAGGATTCCATTAACTGCAAATGCGCGTGGTTAATTTCCTGAAGACGCTGTGATTTTGCATAATGCACACCTTTGCTCTGGTTTTCACTATGCACAATTTTTAAAAACCAGGGATTAGCAATGTAATAATCCCAGGTAAAATCGATGATTTTTTCAATTGCTTTTTGTGGAGGGAGACCTGAAACATCAAGGGATTTTTCTTTTTGTCGAATATCATTCCAGGTATATTCCAGCACTTCGATAAATAAATTTTCTTTATTACCAAAGTGATGGTAAACCGTCTGTTTACTGCACTCCGCAGCCTTCACGATATTATCGACTCTGGCCCCTTCATAACCATATTCGGCAAATTCATTAACCGCACATAATAATAGTTTTTCCTTCAGGCTTTGTACGTTGCTGGTATCAAGATACATAACGCTTCCCCACGACCTCTTCAGGATTACTATCATAACCTGATTTGATTTCAGCTCCAGAAAAAAGGGCAAAAACTCTTACTTTCATCGAGTTATCAAATGCCCTGTGATCGCTATCGCAGATCAACCAACCAGATGGTTGATCTTTCTTTCCACACGTCGCAAGCTAATCGTCACTCAAGGAAACAATATTCAAAAGAGGGTTATTGTATGAAGTCCACTCGTCCCGTTGCCGTGATTACCGGAGCCGCACGTGGTATTGGAAAAGGCTGTGCGCTGGAACTTGCTCGTGGTGGTTTTAACCTGCTGATTAACGATCGCCCCGATGCCGACAGCGTAGAAAAATTACATGCCACGCAACAGGAATGTCTGGCAGAAGGCGTGGAAGTGATTTGCTTCCCTGCCGATGTTGGCGATCTCTCCCTGCATGAAGAGATGCTCGACGCGGCGCAAAACCAGTGGGGGCGTCTGGACTGTCTGCTCAACAACGCGGGGATTTCTGTGAAAAAGCGCGGTGACCTTCTCGACCTGGAGCCAGACAGCTTCGACCAAAACATTGCCATTAACACCCGTGCGCCGTTTTTCCTCGCTCAGGCATTCAGTAAACGCTTACTGGCACAACCGAAACCGGAAGCGGAGCTACCGCACCGCTCGATTATTTTTGTCAGTTCAATCAACGCTATCATGCTGGCGATGAATCGCGGCGAATATACCATTGCCAAAACCGCCGTTTCTGCCGCTGCTCGTCTGTTTGCCGCTCGCCTTTGCAATGAACAAATTGGCGTCTATGAAGTGCGCCCCGGCCTAATCAAAACCGATATGACCATTCCGGCAACGGCCTATTATGATGAACTAATTGCCAAAGGTCTGGTGCCGTGGGGACGCTGGGGTTATCCGGCTGATATCGCCTCCACAGTACGGGCAATGGCGGAAGGCAAACTGATTTATACCTGTGGCCAGGCGGTCGCTATCGACGGCGGCTTAAGTATGCCGCGCTTCTGAGGCTGAATCATGAGAGATCTGTTACAACGCCCGGATTTATTCAGCATTAATACCGCGACGCTGGGCTATAAAATGCCGCTACCCGCCATTATTGATGCCTGCGCCGCACGCGGTATCGGCGCGCTCGCCCCCTGGCGCAGAGAGTTGCAGGGCGAAGATCTCCAGCAGATCACCCGCCAGCTTGCCGCCAGTAACATGAGCGTTTCCGGTTTGTGTCGTAGCACCTATTACACCGCGCCGACGCTGGCGGAGCGCAAACTGGCAGTAGATGATAACCGTCGGGCGCTTGACGATGCCGCTGCGCTGAACGCCGCCTGTTACATGCAGGTGGTTGGCGGGTTACCAACTGGCACAAAAGATCTGTATGAGGCGCGGGAACAGGTGAAACAAGGGATTCGCCAGTTGCTGCCACATTCGAAAGAAGTCGGCGTGCCAATTGCGCTGGAGCCACTGCACCCGATGACTGCCGCCGATCGTTCCTGTTTGTGTACGCTACGCCAGGCACTGGACTGGTGTGATGAACTCGATCCCAATGGTGAGTTTGGTCTCGGCGTGGCGGTGGATGTCTACCACGTCTGGTGGGACCCGGAACTGGCCAGCCAAATCCTGCGTGCCGGAAAACGAATTCTCGCATTTCATGTTTCCGACTGGTTAGTGCCAACCACCGATCTGGTCAATGATCGGGGAATGCCGGGAGATGGCATCATCAATATTCCGTCAATCCGTCGCCTGGTTGAAAACGCCGGATTTAATGGCGCTATAGAGCTGGAAATATTCTCACCGTACTGGTGGCAGCAAGATATAAACAGCACGCTGGATATTAGCGTCGATCGCATCGCGCATTATTGTTAAGGAATGATCATGAATGACCAACCCGTTCTGTTCAGCAGAGCGGCGGCTTCCTGCCGTCTGACGTTGAACCGTGAAGATAAATGTCATGCCATTAATGAAGAGATGATTGAATCTCTCGATCATTATTTAAATGAAATTGAAAACGACACCACATTACGATTAGTCGAATTAACCGCAACCGGCGATAAATTCTTTTGTGCGGGCGGCGATATTAAATCATGGTCGACTTATTCTCCATTAGATATGGGCAGAAAGTGGATTAAACGCGGTAATGATGTTTTTAATCGCCTACGCAATTTACCGCAATTAACGGTTGCGAATCTAAACGGTCACACCATCGGCGGCGGTATTGAACTTGCCTTGTGCTGCGATATTCGTATCGCTCGCCCCAACGCAAAACTCTCTAACCCGGAAGTGATGCTTGGCATGGTGCCTGGCTGGATGGGCATCGAACGTGTGCTTAATCAGGTCGGTCCGGTGGTTGGTCGCCAGATGCTGATGTTGGGTAAACGCCTGACGGCGCAGGAAGCCCTGGCGGCGAATTTGATTGATGAAGTGGTAGAAAAAGAACAGATAGAAAGCTGGATGGCGAATCAGTTAGCGCACCTGGAAAAATGTGGCCCGGTGGCGCTGGCGCATATTAAGCAACTGATTCTGGCGCTGGAAAATAAACATGCCGATTACTCACACCAGTTACTGGCGGGATTAATGTCCGCCACCCACGATTGCCAGCAAGCCACGCGCGCATTTGCCGAAAAAGGCAGCGTCAGCTTCCATAATCAATAAGGAAATTGTATGCGTAAGATAACAACCGCCGGGGCACTGGCGGCGCAAATTCAGGACGGCGCAACCATTGCCATTAGCGGTAACGGCGGCGGCATGGTGGAAGCTGACCATATTCTGGCAGCCATTGAAGCGCGTTTCCTGCAAACCGGACACCCGCGCAACCTGACACTAATCCACTCGCTGGGCATTGGCGATCGCGACAGCAAAGGCACTAACCGCCTCGCTCATGCCGAAATGCTCAAACGCATAATTGCCGGACACTTTACCTGGTCCCCCAAAATGCAGGAGTTGGTAAAAAATAACGCCATCGAAGCGTATTGCTTTCCTGGCGGTGTAATTCAGGCACTGCTGCGGGAGATCGGTGCCGGACGTCCTGGGCTTTTTACCCACGTAGGGCTGGGATCGTTTGTTGATCCACGCAATGGTGGCGGAAAGTCGAACGCTTGCACCACTGACGATCTGGTAGAACTGATTGAAATTGATGGCGAAACCAAACTCCGCTATCGCCCTTTCAAAGTGGACTATGCCATTTTGCGCGGCACTTATGCCGATCCGCGTGGCAACGTTAGCCTCGAAGAAGAAGCGATTGATATGGATAGCTATTCGATGGCGCTGGCAGCACACAACAGCGGCGGCAAAGTATTCGTCCAGGTGCGCGATGTGCTGGAAGCTGGCGCCATCGAACCACGCCGGGTCAAGCTGCCGGGGATTCTGGTCGATGGCATCGTTGAGCACCGCGAACAACCGCAAACCTATCTTGGCGGCTACGACCTGACAATTAGCGGTCAGCATCGCCGTCTGAGTTCTACCGGCGCTATTGAACTGGTTAGCCATCCGGTGCGCCGTCTGATTGCCCGTCGGGCGGCACGCGAACTGGTGGCTGGCGCTTCTACCAACTTTGGCTTTGGTATTCCGGGCGGTATTCCTGGGGTTGCACTGCGCGAAGGTGTTCCTTATCAAAGTTTATGGTTGAGTGTCGAGCAAGGCGTGCATAACGGCATGATGCTGGATGACGCGTTTTTCGGCTGCGCCCGTAACGCTGACGCGATTATCCCTTCGCTGGATCAATTCGAGTTCTACAGCGGCGGCGGCATTGATATTACTTTCCTCGGCATGGGCGAGATGGATCAGCACGGTAACGTCAATGTCTCACACCTGAACGGCAATCTGATCGGCCCTGGCGGCTTCCTCGAAATTGCACAAAATGCCCGTAAAGTGGTGTTCTGCGGCACATTCGACGCCAAAGGCAGCAAGATCGACGTGACGCCAGATGGTCTGCATATCACCCAGTCAGGTCAAATACCCAAACTGGTTACTCAGGTGGAAAAAATCACCTTTAGCGCCGCTTACGCACAGCAAAGTGGTCAGGAAGTGCTGTACATCACCGAACGCGCGGTTTTTCAGTTAACGACAGAAGGTGTTGAATTAATTGAGATTGCCCCGGGCGTGGAGATTGACCGCGACATTCTGCCGTTCATGGCCTTCCGTCCGATTATCAGGCAGCCGCGTCTGATGGAAAGTAGCCTGTTTACGCCGATGGAGGACGCATGAGCCAGCCTGATGACGCCATCCTCGAGGCGCTGACGCACGTCACCTTTCCGAAAGGTTTTACGCCAGCAGAACCGCACTCAATTGTCACCGTGGAGGATGTTGATTACCCAACCTGGCAAGTTGATGCACTGGTCGTTGGTAGCGGCGCGGCTGGATTACGTGCAGCGGTTGAGCTGAAACGTCGCCAGCAAAATGTGCTGCTTGCTACCGCCGGGTTATACATGGGAACGTCAGCCTGCTCCGGTTCCGATAAACAGACGCTGTTTACCGCTGCTACTGCGGGCAACGGCGACAACTTCGCAAAACTGGCCGAGGCACTGGCGAGCGGCGGCGCGATGGATCACGACACGGCATATGTCGAAGCGGTCGGTTCCCTGCATACCCTTGGCGGGCTGCAATATCTTGGTCTGGAATTGCCGGAAGATCGCTATGGCGCAATTCTCCGTTATCAGACCGACCATGACGAAGCCGGACGCGCGACGTCCTGTGGACCACGCACTTCTCGCCTGATGGTGAAAGTGCTGCTGGAAGAAGTGCAGCGCCTCTCCATTCCACTGCTGACCAGTGCAACGGTGATTAAACTGCTGCATCAACGCGGTGAGAATGGCGAAGATCGCGTGGCGGGGGCTATCCTCGCAACCGGTTCCCGCGCCCATAACCCGTGGGGGCTGGCAATTGTGACTGCGCCCAATGTGGTACTGGCAACGGGCGGACCGGGCGAGCTTTATCGCGACAGTGTTTATCCGCATAAATGCTTTGGCTCGCTGGGGCTGGCGCTGGAAGAAGGTTTGACGCTAACCAATCTGACCGAAAGCCAGTTTGGTATAGGCACGCCGCGCAGCACGTTTCCGTGGAATTTATCCGGCACCTATGTGCAGGTGATCCCGTATATCTATTCTGTGGATACAGAGGGTAACGAGTATAATTTCCTTGCGGATTACTATCGCACTACCCAGGAGCTGGCTTCAAATATCTTCCGTAAAGGCTATCAGTGGCCGTTCCACGCCACACGGGTGATGGATTTTGGCTCCAGCCTGCTGGATATGGCGGTGGCAAAAGAGCAGCAATCAGGCCGCCTGGTGTTTATGGATTTCAATCGCAATCCTGAAGCGGTGCCTGGTGATTTGCCATTCTCATTAGCGCGACTGGATGCTGACGTTCACGCGTATCTGGAAAACAACGGCGCGCTGGCACCATCGCCCATCGAACGCCTGCAACGAATGAATCCGCTGTCTATCTCGCTGTACCAGATGCACGGCTACGGGCTCACCACGCAACCACTGCAGTTCGCCATGAATAATCAACACATGAACGGCGGCATTGAGGTGGATATCTGGGGGCAAACCTCTCTCCCCGGCTGTTTTGCCGTGGGAGAAGTGGCCGGAACTCACGGCGTCACTCGCCCCGGCGGCGCAGCGCTGAATGCCGGGCAGGTTTTTGCCGTGCGCCTGGCGCGCTTTATTGGCTGTACGCAAATGCGGTCTGTTGAGGGAGATATCGCGCAACGGGTAGCTTCGCCCCTGACTACCGTAAGAGAGGTCATCACCCAGGCGCTGGCAAACGAAAACGGTATGACGCTGGCAACGGTGAAAGAAAAAATCCAGACGCGAATGTCTGATTACGCTGGATTTATTTGTCATGCCGATAAAGTTCGCCACGCCACCCGCGATGCCCTGCTGTTGAGTGAATTTGCCCAGCAACACGGTTTAACCATCAACCACGCAGGCGAAGTTGCTGAATTATTTATGTGGCGGCATATGGCGCTGACTTCTGCCGCCGTTTTAACGCAACTCACACATTATATTGACGCAGGTGGCGGCAGTCGTGGGGCGCGGATGGTTATTGATCCGCAAGGCGAATGCCTGCCACAAACTCGTCGCGGCGCAAAAGAAGAATGGCGTTTTCGCTCTGAGCAAGCCGACGATAAAAATCACAAATTAACGATTCAATATTCACAAGGTTCTTTTATTACCGAAGTTAAGTCTTTACGCAAACAACCGCATATTAACGGTATTTTCTTTGAAAAAAACTGGCCAGATTTTCTGAATGGAGAGATTTACACACAATAATTTTTAATATGTTCTCTGTACCTGACTTTATTACCTATTACACGGAAATACCAACAACCAGGGTTTATTAATATAATTAAAAGGTTTAAACATGAATAAAATAAAGAATTATCGGTGGCATATGATTGCCCTCGTATGTTTTATCACTGTAATCAATTATCTGGACAGAACTGCATTAGGTATTGCGGCTCCAACCATTATGGAGACCACCGGAATAACCAAAGAGCAATATTCATGGATCGTCAGTGCGTTCCAGTTGGCCTATACATTAGGGCAACCGGTGATGGGTTTCTTTATTGATACCGTTGGTCTGAAATTAAGCTTTGCGATTTGCGCCGCAATCTGGGGCCTGGCGACAATGGGTCATGCACTGACCGGAACATGGTCAGGTCTGGCATTTATGCGCGCCCTGATGGGGTTCAGCGAAGCATCGGCAATTCCGGCGGGTGTTAAAACAGCATCAACATGGTTCCCGGCAAAAGAGCGCGGTGTGGCTACGGGGGTTTTCAATATGGGAACTTCACTCGGTGCAATGCTTGCGCCACCGCTGATTGCCTGGTGCATTATGTTTCATAGCTGGCAATTTGCGTTTATTGTCTCGGGTAGCCTTGCTTTGCTCGCGGCTATATTTTGGTTCTTTTGTTATAAAGATCCGAAAGATGCCAAACGCCTTTCTGATGAAGAGCGTCAATATATTGAATCAGGACAAGAGCAGCATCTTAAAACAGGTAAAAAAGAAAAAACGTCAATCAAACATATCCTCAGCCAACGTAATTTCTGGGGTATCGGCATCGCGCGTTTTCTCGCAGACCCGGCATGGGGAACCATTAATTTCTGGGTGCCTATATTCTTCGTTGAAACGCTGCATTTTAGCCTGAAAGAAATTGCCATGTTTGTCTGGCTACCTTTCCTGCTGGGCGACCTCGGCTGTTTAGCCAGCGGTTTTGTGGCGAAGTTCTTCCACGATCGCGGCGTGAGTTTAATTAACTCGCGAAGAATTACCTTCACTATTGCTGCGGTCATTATGATGACAATCGGCCTGGTGAGTATTGTCGAAAATCCCTACATTGCCGTATTGCTGATTAGTATTGGCGCGTTCTCGCATCAATGTCTTTCTACTGTTGCGGCAACACTGGGCGGCGATTTGTTCAAAAAAGATGAAGTTGCCACCGCCGTTGGTATGGCGGGTGCCTGTGCGTGGAGTGGTCAGTTGATTTTCAACCTGTTTATCGGGGCATTCGTTCACATTATCGGCTTCGCGCCGTTCTTTATTGCTCTGGCTTTCTTTGACATCCTGGGGGCAATTGCGCTGTGGGCGCTTATCAAAGTCAAAGATGAAGAACCGCACGTACAATTAGCTACGAGCTAATATTTAAGATGAGTGCGCTGTAATTATGGTTATGGCGCTTCAACAATAAAGCAAAACGCCGGAACATGGCCGGCGTTTTTACGTCTCGTTGAATAACGAATTATTCAGCTACTACGTTTACGATCACTTTCGCGAATACTTCGCTGTGAACCTGGAAGCTTACTTCGTGTTCGCCAGTGGTACGCAGAACGCCGTTCGGCAGACGAACTTCGCTCTTAGCCACTTCAACGCCTGCTGCAGTTACAGCATCAGCGATGTCGCGAGTACCGATGGAACCGAACAGTTTACCTTCGTCGCCAGCTTTAGACGCGATGGTAACAGTTTCCAGTGCATTGATTTTCTCAGCGCGAGCATTAGCTGCTGCCAGAACTTCAGCCAGTTTAGCTTCCAGTTCAGCGCGACGTGCTTCGAAGAATTCAATGTTTTTCTTGGTAGCTGGAACAGCTTTACCCTGTGGTACCAGGAAGTTACGAGCGTAGCCCGCTTTAACATTTACCTGATCACCCAGGCTACCCAGGTTTGCTACTTTATCAAGCAGAATAACTTGCATTACCTTATCCTCTCAAAGTCGTATTAATGGACCGTGACCGATTACTGATGGCGATCAGTGTACGGCAGCAGGGACAGGTAGCGAGCGCGTTTGATAGCGCGAGCCAGCTGACGCTGGTATTTTGCACGGGTCCCGGTGATACGGCTTGGGACAATCTTACCGCTTTCGGTGATGTAGTTTTTCAGCGTAGCGATATCTTTATAGTCGATCTCTTGAACGCCTTCCGCGGTGAAACGGCAGAACTTGCGACGACGGAAATAACGTGCCATATGGCTAGTCTCCAGAATCTATCAATTCAATCTGCTCGGCATGCAAAACCATTTTGCTCAGACCGTTCTTTGCCTTGTGGCATGAAATGAACCCCTGAACGGTTATGCGACTGCCGACCGTTATACTGTGAGTAATGGCCTGGTTTTCGTGTCCGCTAATAATAACGGGCATTTGGCACCACGCCTGCCGATGAAAACCGGCTTCCTCCTGCACAGAACGATGCTCAAGCACGAACTGGCAGTGAGGAATTCCTGATGGACTGACCTTTCGAAGGGGCATCCTGCACACGGTGCCGGACAACACCAGACGGTTGGTCATCAGAAATTACTCTTCAGAATCCCCAGCTTCAGCATCATCAGCGGTTTCGTTTGCGAAATCATCGCGACGCTCACGGCGCTCGTCTTTCGCTTTAACCATCGGAGATGCTTCGGTAACGGCGTGCTTAGTACGCATTACCATGCTACGGATAACGGCGTCGTTGAAGCGGAAGGTAGTTTCCAGCTCATCGATCACTTCCTGCGGCGCTTCAACGTTCATCAGAACGTAGTGAGCTTTGTGCAGTTTGTTGATCGGGTAAGCCAGCTGACGGCGGCCCCAGTCTTCCAGACGGTGGATCTTGCCTTCTGCACCAGTGATGGCAGCAGTGTAGCGCTCGATCATGCCCGGAACCTGTTCGCTCTGGTCAGGATGGACCATAAAAACGATTTCGTAATGACGCATCGAATTGCTCCTTACGGATTATTCAGCCTCCTGTCTGGGTCAGCCGCAGCCCATGGAGGCAAGGAACGTGTTAAAGGGCGGCTGAAAAATGACGCGTTATAGTACTGGTATACCCCGCTAAACTCAAGGCCAGCCGACAAATAATTCTCATCTTTCGCTAAATCGTACTAACCCGCTGATTTGAAGTTCATCACATACCATTACGGTGTTTTTTTGAACAACTGCATCAGAAATGGTCACCATCAACTTCTTTATCATTGATTAAAATTAAATCAGAAGATCATCACAGAGGAGCGCATACAAAGACAGCCGTCGAGGAGGTATTTATGTTCAGTCGTGTTTTAGCCCTTCTGGCTGTGCTTTTGCTAAGTGCAAATACATGGGCAGCCATTGAAATCAATAACCACCAGGCCAGAAATATGGACGATGTGCAGAGCTTAGGCGTGATTTATATCAATCATAACTTTGCCACTGAAAGTGAAGCACGTCAGGCATTAAACGAAGAAACCGACGCGCAGGGCGCAACGTACTACCACGTGATTCTGATGCGGGAACCGGGGAGTAACGGCAACATGCACGCCAGCGCGGATATTTATCGCTAGCACCAGGTATAACCAACGAAACATTGTCATAGTTTGCATTGCCCCCTTCACCGGGGGCTTTTTTATGAAAAACGGCTGCGGAATCAGACCAGTTATCTCCCGAAGAAGGATATTTCCGCAGCGCGTGTTTTACTTCTGCCCGTAATAAGCGTTGGGACCATGCTTACGCATAAAGTGCTTATTCATCAGATAACTATCGATGGGATTCAGTTGCGGGTTAATGCCGCGCGCAATCCACGCCATTTTCGCCACTTCTTCCATCACCACCGCATTATGCACCGCATCATGAGCGTCTTTACCCCAGGCGAACGGCCCGTGCTGGTAAACCACAATCCCCGGCGTATGCAGCGGCTCGGCATCGCCCAGCGTTTCGATGATCACTTTGCCGGTGTTCAGTTCATACTCGCCCTGCACCTCTTCTTCGCTTAATCCGCGCGTACACGGAATATCGCCAAAGAAATAGTCAGCGTGTGTGGTGCCTAACGCCGGGATCGCCATCCCCGCCTGCGCCCATGCGGTGGCATGGGTTGAGTGGGTATGCACGATTCCACCGAGAGATGGATAACGACGGTAAAGCTCGAGATGCGTTGCAGTGTCTGACGATGGACGATACTGCCCTTCCACCACATTGCCACTCATGTCAACCACCACCATATCGTCCACTTGCATGGTTTCGTAGGCGACGCCGCTGGGCTTAATCACCACCAGCCCGCGTCCGCGATCAATAGCGCTGACGTTGCCCCAGGTAAAGGTCACCAGTCCATAACGCGGCAGATCCATGTTGGCTTCAAATACCTGTAGTTTCAGCTTTTGCATTATGCGGCCTCCACCATGCCCGCTTTGGCCATGCGCGCTTTCACCCAATCACGCGCTTTCGCCACTTCTGCCGCCGGGTCTTCCGCCGTTTCGCTCCACATCTCAATCAGATAAGGCCCGCAATAACCACTCTGTTTGAGCGTTTCAAAGCAACGTTCGAAGTCCACCACGCCTTCGCCAAACGGCACATTTTTAAAGACGCCCGGTTTGGTGTCTTTCACATGCACCGCGACGATGTGCCCTATTCCAGCCTGTAATTCCATCTGCACGTCGTTATCCCACGCCGACAGGTTGCCGATATCCGGATAGAGCTGGAACCACGGGTTGTTGAGATAGTGTGCATAGCCCAGCGCCTTGCTGATGGAGTTCATCAACGGGTAATCCATGATCTCCATCGCCAGCGTCACCTGCGCACGGCTCGCCATCTCAACACTCTCTTTCAGCCCTTCGCGAAAACGACGACGCGTTTCGTTATTGGCTTCCTGATAGTAGACGTCATAGCCCGCCAGTTGGATCACGCGAATGCCGACATCCTGGGCGAACTGGATAGCTTTACGCATAATCTCCAGCCCCTGCGCCCGCACTGTGTCATCTTCGCTGCCCAGCGGAAAACGACGATGGGCAGAAAGGCACATGGACGGTACGCGCACGCCAGTTTCAACAATCGCATTCACCAGCGTCAGACGTTGTTCGCGGCTCCAGTCAAGGCGAGACAGGCGAGCGTCCGTTTCATCTACTGACATCTCAACAAAATCGAAGCCCAACGTTTTTGCCAGTTGCAACCGTTCCAACCAGCACTCCCCGGTGGGGAGTGCTTTTTCATAGATGCCAAGCGGGATTTGTTTGGACAACATATCCGCTCCTTAGCCCCACAGTTGGGCGATGGAACGTTTGAACTGACGCGCAGCTTCAACCGGAGACGCGGCATCACGGATGCTACGACCAGCGATAAAGACATGAATCGGAATACCTTTGAACAGTGGCAGATCTTCCAGCGCCAGGCCACCGGTAATGGTTACTTTGAAGCCCATATCAGAAAGGCGTTTGATCGCGGCGATATCTGATTCGCCCCAGCCTACACCGGCTGCTTGCGCATCACGGCTGCGGTGATACACCACCTGCTGGATGCCCGCTTCACGCCATGCATCCGCCTGTTCCCAGGTCCAGAAACCAGTCAGCTCAATCTGTACGTCGCCGTTAAACTCTTTTGCCACATCCAGCGCGCCTTTGGCGGTGTTGATATCCGCACAGCAAATCACGGTGACCCAGTCAGCGTTGGCTTCAAAGCACATACGAGAAAGGATTTTGCCCGCATCAGCAATTTTGGCGTCTGCCAGCACAATCTTGTGTGGATAGAGTGCTTTCAGATCGCGCACCGCACGCACACCTTCCCCCATACACAGAATGGTGCCCACTTCGATAATATCGACTTCTTCAGCAATCAGACGAGTGGTTTCATAGGCGCTATCCATAGTCTGGTTGTCCAGCGCGACTTGCAACATGGGTAATGACATCTTCAATTCCTTCTTAAGCAGCCGCGTTGGTGCGGTCAATTAAATCCAGTACTTCCTGCTCGGTACGGCAGGCGCGTAAACGGTCGAAATTCTCTTCATCTTCAAACAGGTTGACGATTTGCATGATGCCCACTTCCTGATGAGTATTGGCATCGACTGCCGCCATCGTGATGAGGATATCCACCGGGTCGTTATCTTCGTGGTTGAACTCCAGCGGCTTTTTCAACGTCACCAGCGCAAAACCGGTTTTCTTAACCCCCTCTTCCGGGCGTCCGTGTGGCATTGCCAGGCCTGGCGCGAGCACAAAGTACGGGCCGTGCTGTTCAACCGCATCCAGAATCGCCTGGTAGTAACGCGGCTCAACAACATCCGCCGCCACCAGCAGGTCAACGCCAATTTTTACCGCGTCCTGCCAGGTCTCTGCTTCTGCCTGCAAACAGATAGATTTATTTTCTGCCAGCGAATCACGTAATTTCATGGCGCGTCCTTACTTCATGTCCTGCGGGAAATGTTCTTTGATCACTTCCAGCAGTTTCGGGCCAAAGTCTGTGGGTGAGAGCATGTTGCGCACGCCAACCACATATTTGTTGCCGGTAACAGTGATTTCGCCCGCAATATGGGTAGAAGCGATGATGATATCCGCGCCGCTCAACTCGCTTTTGTACTCGCCAACCGCGCAGCTATTTACCGTGTGGTCAATGTTTGATTGGGTTAAAAACTGGTCCACTTTCATTTTCATGATCATGGAACTGCCTTGTCCGTTGCCACACACAGCCAGAATACGTACGGTCATAATCAAAACTCCTTATTAAGCAGACTGTTCTGCCAGTTGTTTTTCTGCATCTTCTTCTGCGCGCAGCGCGCGGCCAGCGAAGTACATATAAGCCAATGCAATAACGATGATGACGGCCATAAAGGCGATACCGATGGAGAAGAAGCCCTGCATCATCGGCGGTGCCAGAATCGACCAGTCCGCCATGCCCATCCAGGCACTCATACCGGTGAGTTTCACCGCCCAGACGCAGCCAAAGATTTCAATCATCCCCATCACCAGACAAATCTTCAGCGCCGCACGCCAGCCGCCGAAGTGGTTCGCGAATACGCCGATGGTGGCGTTGGAGAAAAACATCGGGATAAAACCAGGAATGATCAGAATCGCGGAACCGCAGGCGACCAGAATACCAACCGCTATTAGTTGCCCGATGGTGCCCCACATAAAGCCCCAGACCACGGCATTCGGCGCAAAGCTATAGATAGCCGCACAGTCAATCGCCAGAACCGCACCCGGGATCAGACGCTGGGAGATACCGTTAAATGCTTCAGAGAGTTCCGCGACAAACATGCGCACGCCCTGAGTAATGATGAAGATCGCCACCGCAAAGGAGAAACCGGTTTGCAGGATGTACACCACCCAGTTCACTTTGCCTGCCATCGCCTGCACGGTATCGATACCGAAAGAGAGCAGAATGGCACCAAAGAAGATGGTCATCACAATCGCCGTGGAGACGATGTTGTCGTGGAAAATGTTCAGCCAACCGGGCAATTTGAGGTCTTCAACGCTTTCCTCTTTTTTGCCCAAATACGGCGCGACCTTATAGGCAAGCCAGGAAGCAAACTGCTGTTGGTGACCGATGGAGAAACCGCAGCCGTCCGTCACTTCCTGAGTCGGCTTGTACATCATGTTGGAGGTGATGCCCCAGTAAAGCGAAACCAGAATCGCAGTGCAGATAATGGTAGTCCACATGGAGTAGCCGAAAATAAACAGCGTGACAGCTATCAGACCCGCCTGTTGGAACATGATGTGGCCGGTCAGCATGATGGTGCGAATACCAGTAATGCGACGCAGCAGCACGTAACAGATGTTTAGCGCCAGTGCCAACAACACCGCATAACCCACCCAGCTATAGGCATCGCC
The DNA here is from genome assembly GCF_002965345.1 of Escherichia sp. MOD1-EC5950. NCBI lineage: Bacteria > Pseudomonadati > Pseudomonadota > Gammaproteobacteria > Enterobacterales > Enterobacteriaceae > Escherichia > Escherichia sp. MOD1-EC5950. Next base: position 27,878 of record NZ_PTSR01000007.1, on the reverse strand, counting down.
CATACGCTCAATAGTTGCCATCATCGATGCGTAGGTATCTGAAATCGCGCCATTAATGCCATAGACTTCCGACATTTTTGCCACCACCGGTTTAAAAGTGCTGGTCAGGATGCCGGACCCTGCTTGCAGCAACATAAAACCGATAATCGTTTTGATGGTGCCTTTGATAATCACGCTGACGCTTTTACGCAGCAGGATGTAGCCCAGGCAGGTCACAATACCCAGCAATAACGGGGCATTGGTCATGACCTGGTTAAAGAACACGGTAAAGATGCTGTAGAGGATCTCCATAACGATCTCCTGAAGAAGAGGTAACCGGGAATTCCGCACACCCGGAATGTTGTGCACTCACTCTAATTTTCAAAAATAATCACAACAAGATTATTTGTGATTAAATGTGACGCGGCACGCAAATAATTCCACATAGAAAGTATGGTGTTCACAAGACGAAACAATTATTCATTTAAATTCATTTAGTTAATTAAATTACACACTCCTTTAAATCTTTCCATACTCAAAATCATCAACAACGCTTTCGGTGAAAAGTCAAAAAATGGTCATTGCCTTCCTGAAAAAACAGTGTCAGGATTAATCAAAACCAATCAAACATTGATTCAAATTGAACTATCATGAAGGTAAATGGCGATGAGTAAAGTGAAAAGTATCACCCGTGAATCCTGGATCCTGAGCACCTTCCCGGAATGGGGTAGCTGGCTGAATGAAGAAATAGAGCAAGAACAGGTCGCACCAGGCACCTTTGCGATGTGGTGGCTCGGCTGCACCGGGATCTGGTTGAAATCGGAAGGCGGCACCAACGTGTGCGTCGATTTCTGGTGCGGTACTGGCAAACAAAGTCACGGTAACCCACTGATGAAACAGGGTCACCAGATGCAGCGCATGGCTGGGGTGAAAAAACTGCAACCGAACCTGCGCACCACACCATTTGTCCTTGATCCGTTTGCCATTCGCCAGATCGACGCTGTGCTGGCGACTCACGATCACAACGATCATATCGACGTGAACGTCGCTGCAGCCGTAATGCAAAACTGCGCCGACGATGTGCCATTTATCGGGCCGAAAACCTGTGTGGATTTATGGATTGGCTGGGGCGTGCCGAAAGAACGCTGCATCGTGGTCAAACCAGGCGATGTGGTAAAAGTGAAAGACATTGAAATTCATGCCCTTGACGCGTTCGACCGTACTGCACTGATTACCCTGCCTGCGGATCAAAAAGCGGCTGGCGTACTGCCGGACGGGATGGATGATCGCGCAGTGAACTATCTGTTCAAAACGCCGGGCGGTTCCCTGTATCACAGCGGCGACTCCCACTACTCCAACTACTATGCAAAACATGGTAATGAGTATCAGATCGATGTGGCGTTAGGATCTTACGGCGAGAACCCGCGCGGTATTACCGACAAAATGACCAGCGCCGATATGTTGCGTATGGGTGAAGCGTTAAATGCAAAAGTGGTGATCCCGTTCCACCACGATATCTGGTCAAACTTCCAGGCCGATCCGCAGGAAATTCGCGTACTGTGGGAGATGAAAAAAGATCGTCTGAAGTATGGCTTTAAGCCGTTTATCTGGCAGGTTGGCGGCAAGTTCACCTGGCCGCTGGATAAAGACAACTTCGAATACCACTATCCGCGTGGTTTTGAGGATTGCTTCACCATTGAACCGGATCTGCCGTTCAAATCGTTCCTGTAATCCGTCGCTTTTACCGGATAGCGTGGAGATGTTCCCGCTATCCGGCGTAGTATTTCCTGGCTATTTCAAATATCATCTAAAAAAATCAAATTTTATCGGAATAGCTCATGACTGAAGCACAAAGACATCAAATCCTCCTGGAAATGCTCGCACAATTGGGCTTTGTGACCGTAGAGAAAGTTGTTGAGCGCCTGGGAATTTCGCCTGCTACCGCACGACGGGACATTAATAAACTCGACGAGAGCGGCAAACTGAAAAAAGTGCGCAATGGCGCGGAAGCCATCACCCAACAGCGTCCTCGCTGGACACCAATGAATCTCCACCAGGCACAGAACCACGATGAAAAAGTGCGTATCGCCAAAGCGGCATCGCAACTGGTCAATCCGGGCGAAAGTGTGGTCATCAACTGTGGTTCCACCGCATTCCTGCTCGGAAGGGAAATGTGTGGCAAGCCTGTGCAAATCATCACCAATTATTTACCGCTGGCAAATTACCTGATCGATCAGGAACATGAGAGCGTGATCATCATGGGCGGGCAGTACAATAAAAGCCAGTCCATCACCTTAAGCCCGCAGGGCAGTGAGAACAGCTTGTATGCCGGCCACTGGATGTTTACCAGTGGCAAAGGGCTGACGGCAGAAGGGTTGTATAAAACCGATATGCTAACAGCGATGGCAGAGCAGAAGATGCTGAGCGTGGTGGGGAAACTGGTGGTTCTGGTCGATAGCAGCAAGATTGGTGAGCGCGCGGGTATGCTCTTTAGCCGCGCCGATCAAATCGATATGCTGATCACTGGCAAAAATGCTAACCCGGAAATCCTGCAACAACTGGAAGCGCAAGGGGTCAGCATTCTGCGCGTTTAAAGATGCTGGCGGAAAAATTTCACCGCGGCATCTAACGCTTCTGGCGTAATGCGATGACGCACGCCTGGCTGCCATGAACAGGTTAACTGTTTATCCAGCCCCGCTTCTCTTAGTGCCTGCTGCAAACGTACTGATTCGTCGGCAGGTACGACATCATCATCAAGACCATGCCATAAGAGCAGTGGTCTGTTTCCCAGCTCTTCCAGGTGGTTTGTCGCTTCCCACTCCACCAGCGGAGCGATAATGTTATTAAATTCGCGCTGCTGCGCTGCCGTTTCAGGTATCAGCGGTGGAAACAGTGAACGGGCAAGCGATGTGAAATAGCCCGATCCCATCATGCTGGCGGTACATTTCACCGTGGAGTGGCGAGCGGTAATTCCCAAGGCCGTCATCGCGCCCATCGATGCGCCGCCGACTGCCAGACGGTCATCAAGCAGCCAGTTTTCTTTAACAATAGCCGCACGTAATGGCGTAAATTCTTGCATATTTTGCCGCAATATTTGCCAGAACTGATTTAACCGTCGCGGTGTGTCGCCACTAAAACGGATACCGTGATCGGGTGCGTCTGGCATGATTACCCGCATACCGGCCTGTGCCAGCGCAACGGCAAAATAGCTATACACCAGACTGGATGAAGTAAAACCGTGATAAAAAATCACGCACGGTAACGGAGTTTCTTTTTGCCCAACGGGATAAGCATGTAGAACGGGAATATCTGCCAGTACGCGCGATTCTAATTCAATCATCTATTCCTCCTTTTTGTCTGGTATGACATGAAGAAATCCTTAGCACAAGTTTCCGCTGGCAGTATTAGTTCATAATGTTGAGATATGGGTTACGCTTTCACCACGTTTTCATTCGAAAATCGCGTACCAGGTAACAATTCGGGAACATTCCCCCAAAGTTAAATTAATAAGGCACTACACTATGGTTAGCAGGAAACGTAATAGCGTTGTTTACCGGTTTGCCAGTTTATTATTGGTGTTGATGTTAAGCGCCTGTAGCGCACTGCAAGGTACGCCACAGCCAGCGCCACCAGTAACGGATCATCCGCAGGAAATTCGCCGCGACCAAACCCAAGGGCTACAGCGAATTGGAACGGTAAGCACAATGGTCCGTGGCTCACCGGATGACGCATTAGCAGAAATCAGAGCGAAAGCTGCCGCGGCAAAAGCTGATTATTACGTCGTCGTAATGGTGGATGAAACCATTGTGACAGGACAGTGGTATTCACAAGCCATTTTGTACCGTAAATAAATCAGACAACTTATACAGTAAGCTTTACATTGCTTTGCGTCCCTATGCGTTTACCTGTGCACAATAAATTACCGGCTGGAAGCTCGGGCGTTTATTACCGCGATGGAATGCCCTGCAACATGTGGGGAAACGAAAAATGGAGCTGACGATGAAACAATTACTTGCCTCACCCTCGCTGCAATTAGTTACGTGTCCCGCGAGCGCCACGGCACAGTCTGCAGAATTCGCCAGTGCTGACTGCGTGACGGGCCTGAATGAAATAGGTCAGATCTCAGTTAGCAATATTTCGGGGGATCCGCAGGACGTGGAACGTATCGTGGCGTTAAAGGCCGATGAACAGGGGGCGTCATGGTATCGCATTATTACCATGTACGAGGATCAGCAGCCCGATAACTGGCGTGTACAGGCGATACTGTATGCATGAGTGTTATCAACAGCGAATGAACAATGCCGGATGCGGCGCGAGCGCCCTATCCGGCCTATAAATTCTATATATTTCATTAAGCGTAAACGCTTACAAACACACACCACCAGTCGCCCGCAGTAACAAATCATTCTGGATCTGCCCTGACAACCGCACACCACCGCGCGTATCTAACATCATCTGACACCACGCCTGCGCCATTGGCGGAGAAGCATATTTCAACATTTGCGCGCCACTACCCAGCAAGAATAGCTGATGAGTAATCTCTCGCCCCAGCTCTTCAGACGGTTTGCGCAGTTGCTGCTGTAAACGACGAACCGCGCGATCAAAATAGCGATCCTGTCCTTTCACTTCCATAAACGCTTCCGTCAATAACTCGTATACGCCAGCCTGCTTATTAAGAACGCGCAGCACATCCAGACACATAATATTGCCGGAGCCTTCCCAGATACTGTTCACCGGCATCTCCCGGTACAGCCGCGGCAACTCGCTCTCCTCGCAATAGCCAATACCGCCCAACACCTCCATCGCTTCGGCCACAAATGGGACGCCACTTTTGCAAATCACAAACTTCGCTGCTGGCGTAAATAAACGCGCCCACAGGGCTTCTTTAGCATCGGCACGCCGATCCCACGCCCGTGCCAGACGAAACAACAGCGCCGTTTGCCCTTCAAGCTGAAGCGCCATGCGACTTAAGACATGACGCATAAGGGGCTGTTCGATCAACGGATTGCCAAATACATGTCGTTGATGAGCGTGATAAATCGCCAGCGAAAATGCACGGCGCATCATGGCATGGCTACCCAGGGCGCAATCAAAACGCGTCATCCCGCCCATTTTCAGGATCAGGCGGATGCCTTCTCCCTCCTGGCCTAACAGCCAGCCGATAGCATCCTGAAACTCCACTTCGCAACTGGCATTAGAGCGATTGCCCAGCTTATCTTTCAGGCGTTCCAGGCGAATCGCGTTACGTTGTCCATCAGGCAAAAAACGCGGCACAAAGAAGCAGGACAATCCGCCCGTGGTCTGTGCCAGCACCAAATGCGCGTCGCTTTGCGGCACCGAGAAAAACCATTTATGCCCCACCAGCCGATAAGAACCATCGTCCAGACGCTCTGCCCTGGTAGTATTGCTCATCACATCAGAGCCGCCCTGCTTTTCTGTCATTCCCATGCCAATCAACAGACCGCGTTTTTGCCCGCCTGGCAGCAAATGGGAATCGTAGCGATCGCTCAACAGCGGCGTGGTCCAATCCTTGAATGGTGCAGGTAACATCTGCAATAACAATGGGGTGGCGGCAAAAGTCATGGTTATCGGACATAACGATCCGGCCTCAACCTGTGCGTGCAACATAAAACGCGCCGCGCGCGCCACAAATGCGCCAGAACGAGCATCTTCCTCCCAGGCCAGATTGTGCACCCGATTGGTACATAGTGCCTGCATCAGCAAGTGCCATGCCGGATGAAAACGCACATCGTCCAGACAGCGTCCCTGAGCATCGTAGCGCAACAATTCTGGCGGATTCACATTCGCCAGTCGCCCCAGTTCAAGGGATTCAGCCGTCCCTAACTGCTGACCAATACTGGCGAGAAAATCACTATCCCAGCCCGCACCTTCACGTGTTACCGCTTCGCAAAGCGCGCCATCGGACAGGTATAGATTGCTGTTATTTAAAGGTATCGGTTGATTAAAAACGGTGTGAGTTTGCCAGTGCACTGTGTCTCCCTCCATCAATGGCAGTCACCATTAGTATGGTCACTGCCACGGATTCCTGACAGAAAGAGATTGCTAAAACATTCTTAACCCGCAATGTAATGCGGAACAAAACGCGAAGTATCTTTAGTGATCAGCGTGTTATCTTCGCGAATCCCCATACCGCACGCTTCATCATCGACAATCCAGCTACCAATCAATGTGTAGCTATCGCCAAAGCGCGGCAAAGGCTGAAAAGCCTGGTAGATCATCGGTTCATCGGCGTAATCACCCTCAGCATGGTCAACGACGTTGTTCTGACCGTCAAAGATGGTGACGTTACCGCCTTCCCGTGAGTAGATCGGTTTACGCACGTAGCTTTCGCCCGCAGCAATCTGCGGTTTCTCGCCCTCAAACCAGGATGCCAGAAGATTAGGATGACCAGGGAAAAAGCGCCACAATAGCGGCATTAACCCTTTGTTGCTCAAGATACTTTTCCATAACGGTTCCACCCATTGCTCACGACGCTTGCGCAGCAGCGGGCCGTTATCGTCACGCATCATCCACTCCAGCGGATACAGCTTAAACGCACGCTGGATGACGTTATCATCGAGATCGGTCAGCACACCGCCGACGCCCAGGCCGAGATCTTCAATATAGATAAACCGCGATTCCTGCCCTGCCTGCTGGGCGCAGTCCTGCAAGTACAGCACGGTAGTCCTGTCTTCGTCGGTATCCTGACAGCAACAAAAATAAAACGGTTCACGGCTATAAATCTCGCTAAAGCGCGAAATCAGACGCTCCTGAATGACATTGTACTGATCAGCGTCACGCGGAATAATGCCGCTGCGCCGGGCATCTTCCAGCCACAACCACTGAAAATAAGCCGATTCATACAGCGAGGTCGGCGTATCGGCGTTGTACTCCAGCAACTTCACCGGCGCATTACCACACCAGGCAAAATCCATACGGCCATACAGCGAAGGATCGCGCGCGCGCCAGCTTTCAGCAATTACATCCCAGTACAGCGGGGGGATCGCCAGTTGCGTCAGGATCTCTTCATTTTTAACCGCACGATCCACCACCTCAAGGCACATCTGATGCAGTTCCGCAGTCGGTTTTTCGATCTGCTCTTCAATCTGCCGCAGGGTAAAGCGATAAGCACGACTCTCATCCCAATAGATTTCATTGTCGATGATATGAAAGTCAAATCCGTTATCGGCAGCGATCTGATCCAGATCCCGCCGCACAGGAACGTTGTGTCTCAGCATGATTAGCCTCCCCAATGCCCACGGGCGCTGGAAGAACGACCATAGCCGCCGCGAGAAACGGTTGATGCTTTTCTGGTGGTAAAGCCGCCCGAAGAGTAAGACTCTTTTTTGCCAGAACCGGAGCGCCAGGAGTAATCACCGGAAGTGTTGCGCCAGACGGGGCGCGAAGCATAAGAGGAGCCGCCACTGTTATAAACAAACTGCTCATCGCGATCTTTACGAATAACCCGACTTAATAAAAATCCAGAAATGACCGGGAGCCAACTCTGTTCGACGTTGTCGTAATAGCAATTTTCGTACTTAGACTGACAATTCTGCTGAGTCATATTCTTCGGAACATCGGCATAAAATGCCGCTTTGGCGTTGTTCCAGCCATGAGCACAGATATCTGAATTATTACCGTCATCAATGCAATCCTGCACTGTCGAGTAAAACGTTCCGTCGCCGTCGTTATCGACATCGCCACTATCGCCACAACTTTTCAATACGAAAAAAGCGGCTCCCCCCATTAGCGCCAACGTTAAGTATTTATGTGCGTAGCGATTTCGCTGCGGTGCGAAGGGATTATTCGGTCGATTAATACGGCTGATGGCTCCGTGAGCTGGTTTACTGCTATTTCTTGATTTGCGTTTTCTGGCCATGATCGTCCATTACCATGTCATACAAGCTGCGTTAAAAATACCACCAGCCAGCGCGGCGGTTCCCATAAACATTCCTGCGGCGGTATTGTGATTAATAATTTTGTCGCTTAATGCGGGTATATAAAGTCTGACGCCAGAAAAAACGAGTAATTGAATCACCAGTGCGATCCCACCCCAGGCAAAATAATCAGGAATACTCACCGCATTGATTGCCGCACTGGATAATGGAATAACATAACCCAGCAATGTCCCGCTGAACGCCAATGACGCCGCGATATTATTGTTTTTGATTAACTGCCATTCATTATGCGGAGTAATTTTGGAATAGATAAACAGAAAGATAATCACCATAGCCACGCCAATAAAAAAATAGGCGCTAAAAGCAAGGAGTGAATCAAGAATATGCATTATAAACTTCCCTGTAATTAACCAATAATATGAAGTGATGTTAGTGGGATATCGACACCCAGCGCACGCGAAAATAACCACTCCGGTTCACCGAGTTCGTTAAAGGATTCCTCACCATTTAACAGCAAATATTCGTAAGTATCTTCGGTTACCTGTCGCTGGTAACCCATCATAAAGTTATGCACTTCCCATTTGGTATGGTTTTGATTTTCTATTTTTTCCAGCATGTAGACCGGCTCAATATTACCTGGTTCTTCGCTATTAAAAAATCGCTGCCAGCGTTTTTCCTGCCAGTTTAAGGTCATCATCCCCATTGCTTTGGCATTAATTGCCTCGCGCCAGTGGCTCTCTTTGCTGATACCGTAACTCTCTTCATAGACAAAGAGCTTGATATCATCAATGTCATCAATGTCTTCGCCGCCAGTGGTATTGATTTGCAGGAATTCATCACCGGAAGTGTAGTAACGGAATATCTGACTACCGCCCCCCAGATCGATGCGACTGGCTGCAGCTACAGTGTATTCTTCCCCCGGTAACGCAATCAGTAATTCATCTTCCAGTAAACGAAACGCTAACGTATCGAGCGTAAAACCATTATGGAGATGCAACCCCAGCGGACCACGAGCGACAGCAGGCTTATCATCATTGCCAAACAGGCGCTGGAAAAAACCAGACATATTTTACCCTTAAAATAGCTGCCAGCCTTTTAGTGAGGCTGGCAAAAAAATTACTCACCCTGTTGGCGTTGCAGCCTTGCCAGCACATCCTGAGCACTGCTTTTGTTAACTCCACCAATCCCCGCTTCCGCCAGTTTTTCGTCGAGATCGCGGCCGTCTGCCACTTTCTCCAGTTGTGCAGCGGCATCCAGCCGTGCCTGACGTTCGGCCTGACGCGCTTGCAGGCGTTTTAAGGATTCAGCCGCTGTAGAGACGCTGGAAGATGCTCCAACGGTAGAGGTCGTTACTGCCTGTTGCGCACGCTGCATGGCTTCAGTGGCCTTAACGACTTCCATCTGTTGCTCAAATTGAGCAATACGCTGTGCCGTTGCCGTTACCGCTTTTTCCACACCATCACGGGAGACTTCAAGATTCGACAACACTTGCTCTTCAGCGGTAATGAGATTCTCAAGGCGCGCGATTTCTTCAGCGACTTCGTTAATCAACGACGGGTTGACGTTCTTACTTAATGCTTCCAGCGCACGGGCTTCCAGAGTGGCTTTACGCTCACGTAAATCTTTCAGTTTATCGTTACTTAATTTCACTCGCGCCAGCAGATCGACGCGTGATTTTCCGGCTTTATCCAGTTCAGCTTTGGCGTCGCGAATATGTTGTTCCAGCATCCGCACACCCTGGTTTTCTTCAATGGATTCTTCCGCCTGTGAAATAAAAGACTTACCTAATGTAAATAAACTTTTTAAAATCCCCATAAATACCTGTCTTCGTGATTAATATGAATATTCTTCAGTAATTTCAGCTAAATCCAATGCATTATCTACCAGCGTGGTTATCTCCAGCAGGAGATCATCAAGGGAAGAGTTAAGCGATAATGCACCAAAAACAATGTAATACTCTTCCTGCTCCACACTGGAGATCCCTACCGATGACAGTGGCATAATCTTCTGATTTCTTAATAAGAAGGTATTAAATTCATCTGGATTACTGATACAACTTACCGGGCAAATAAATGTTTCGATAATCATCTGGCGGGAAGTAAAAAGAATATTGATTTGCAAATCGCCATAATCATTCATTTTAATAATTAATGCGTTTTCATTATTTGTTATATCAATATTTTGTTCAGGTACAGTTTGCAGCGCCGTCGCCAGCGCCAACGGATTCCATGTCATATATTATTCCATAGTGATTAAGTTAAAATATTAATAATATGAATATTTGTAGCACGTAAATATCTTACCAGCTCCAGGTAAAAAAAAACCATCCAAATATGGATGGTTTTTCATAATTCAGAGGAATTAGCTACGCTGGCGTACTGCTTCAAATAAACAAATGCCGGTCGCTACCGAAACGTTCAGGGAAGAAACGCTTCCTGCCATCGGGATGCTGATCAACTCATCGCAATGTTCACGGGTCAGGCGACGCATGCCTTCACCTTCCGCGCCCATCACCAGTGCCAGACGCCCGGTCATTTTGCTCTGATAGAGAGTATGATCCGCTTCACCCGCCGTACCGACGATCCAGATATTCTCTTCCTGCAACATACGCATGGTGCGCGCCAGGTTAGTCACCCGAATCAGAGGAACGCTTTCTGCCGCGCCACAGGCCACTTTTTTCGCCGTTGCATTGAGTTGAGCGGAACGATCTTTCGGTACAATCACCGCATGAACGCCAGCGGCGTCTGCGCTACGCAGGCACGCACCGAGGTTGTGTGGATCGGTAACGCCGTCGAGGATCAGCAGGAACGGTTGTTCGAGCGAAGCGATCAGATCCGGCAGATCGCTTTCCTGATACTGACGTCCAGGCTTCACGCGGGCGATAATGCCCTGATGCACGGCACCGTCGCTTTTCTCGTCGAGATATTGACGATTTGCCAACTGGATAACCACGCCATGAGATTCGAGGGCGTGAATCAGCGGTAACAGACGTTTATCTTCACGGCCTTTTAAAATAAAGACTTCCTGAAAACGTTCAGGGGCGCGCTCCAGCAGGGCCTGCACTGCGTGGATGCCGTAAATCATTTCGCTCATTAATGTACTCGTTGTTAACGTTTTGCCTGATACGCTACGCTTATCAGGCCTACATGATTCTGCAATATATTGAATTTGCGTGATTATGTAGGCCTGATAAGGCGTTCACGCCGCATCCGGCATGAACAAAGCGCACTTTGTCAGCAATCTGACCCTCTTCTTTTTGAAGAGGGTTTTGATCACTCAGCTACTTTTTTCTTCGCTGCACGCTTCGCTTTGGTCGCTGCAGCTATTTTCTGCGTTTTAGCCGATGGCTTTTTCGCTTTTCTCGCGTCTTTTTTCGCCGCTTTCGGCTTCGCTTTTTTCTCACCACGGAAAGCACTGTCTGGCTCAAAGTTTACCTTTTTGCCCACCTGACGACGCTTACCGGCTTTTTTACCTGCATCACCTTTTTTCGCTTTCTCGCGCGCCGTTTTACCGACGTTGCGTGGCGCGCGTTCGCTGGAGATCAGGCTAAAGTCGATCTTGCGCTCGTCCATATTAACCGCTTCGACGCGAACTTCCACGCGGTCGCCCAGGCGATAAGTCTGGCCGCTGGATTCCCCCATCAGACGTTGACCAACCTGATCAAAGCGATAGTAGTCGTTATCCAGCGAAGAAACGTGGACCAGGCCATCAATAAACAGATCATCCAGGCGAACAAAGAAACCGAATCCAGTGACGCTGGAAATTACGCCTTTAAAGACGTTGCCCACCTGGTCGAGCATAAAGTCACACTTCAGCCAGTCTGCCACATCACGCGTTGCTTCATCGGCACGACGTTCCGCCATCGAACAGTGCTGACCCAGTTGCAGCATCTCTTCCATTGAATAATGGTAGCCACCGGTTTCAGTCGTGTTCCCCTGATGCCCCTGCTCTTTCGCCAACAGATACTTAATGGCACGATGCAGCGTCAGGTCAGGATAACGACGAATCGGTGAGGTAAAGTGGGCATAAGACTGCAATGCCAGACCAAAGTGACCGCGGTTTTCCGGATCGTAAATCGCCTGTTTCATTGAGCGCAGCAGCATGGTTTGTAGCATTTCTGCGTCAGGACGGTCGGCAACCGACTCCAGCAGTTCTGCGTAGTCGCGCGGTTCTGGCTTGTTACCACCCGGCAATTCCAGCCCCAGTTCCGCCAGCACTGAACGGAAAGAGGTAATCGCTTCGGTGCTCGGCTTGTCGTGAATACGGAACAATGCCGGTTCTTTCGCTTTCTCAACGAAACGTGCCGCCGAGATATTCGCCAGAATCATACACTCTTCAATTAATTTGTGCGCGTCGTTACGCTGAGTCTGTTCGATACGTTCAATACGACGTTCAGCGTTGAAAATAAACTTCGCTTCTTCACTCTCAAACGAGATCCCACCGCGCTCTTCGCGGGCTTTATCCAGCACTTTATAGAGGTTATGCAGCTCTTCGAGATGCTTAACCAGCGGCGCGTATTGTTCACGCAGTTCCTGATCGCCCTGCAGAATATGCCAAACTTTGGTGTAAGTCAGACGCGCATGAGAGCTCATCACCGCTTCGTAGAATTTATAGCCGGTCAGGCGACCTTTCGACGAAATGGTCATCTCGCACACCATACACAGGCGGTCTACCTGCGGATTGAGCGAGCACAGGCCGTTAGAGAGTACTTCCGGCAGCATCGGGATAACCTGCGACGGGAAGTAGACCGACGTACCGCGGTTACGTGCTTCTCTGTCCAGCGGTGTTGGTGGACGCACATAGTAACTGACGTCGGCAATTGCGACCCATAAACGCCAGCCACCGCCGCGTTTCTTCTCGCAGTAAACCGCATCGTCAAAGTCACGGGCGTCTTCGCCATCAATGGTGACCAACGGTAAATCACGCAGATCGACACGGCCTGCTTTTGCCTCTTCCGGCACTTCTTCTTTCAGCCCGGCAACCTGTTGCTCAACAGCCTGCGGCCAGATGTACGGAATTTCATGGGTGCGCAGGGCGATATCAACCGCCATGCCGGTGCCCATATTGTCGCCAAGTACTTCGACGATTTTACCCACCGCTTTGGTACGACGTGTCGGGCGTTGAGTCAGTTCGACAACAACGACAAAGCCCATGCGTGCGCCCATGATCTGATCAGGTGGGATTAAGATATCGAAGCTCAAACGGCTGTCGTCAGGAACCACAAAGCCGACGCCCGCTTCGGTAAAGTAACGACCCACAATCTGGCTCGTTTTTGGCACCAGTACGCGGACAATACGCGCTTCACGGCGGCCTTTACGGTCAGCACCAAGCGGTTGCGCCAGAACCTGATCGCCATGAATGCAGGTTTTCATCTGCTCGCTGGAAAGATACAAATCATCTTTACGCCCTTCAACCCGCAGAAAGCCGTAGCCATCACGGTGGCCAATAACAGTACCTTTCACCAGATCGAGACGTTCCGGCAGCGCATAGCACTGACGGCGAGTGAAGACCAGTTGACCGTCGCGCTCCATCGCGCGCAGGCGACGACGCAGGCCTTCAAGCTGCTCTTCGCCTTCAATGTGCAGCTCTACCGCCAGCTCATCACGGCTGGCCGGTTTTTCACGTTTGGTTAAATGTTCGAGGATAAATTCCCGACTAGGGATGGGATTCGCGTATTTTTCAGCTTCGCGTTCCTGGAAAGGATCTTGTGACATCTCGGTTCCTCCGTTGTCATCTCTGATGAAGATTTTCGTCACTCCACCAGCAATAATTTATAAAGCGGTTGATTCTCTTCAACCAAATCGGCAAGCGTGTAGTTATCCAGTTCCGTAAGAAAACTTTGCACGGCCTTTGAAAGTGCCTGTTTCAACCGACAGGCAGGTGTAATGTGGCAAAACTCACTGCTGCAATTCACCAACGATAAGGGTTCCAGCTCGCGCACCACATCACCAATACGTATAGCACTCGCCGGTTTACCCAGGCGAATGCCGCCATTTTTTCCACGAACAGCAGTCACGTAGCCGGCACGACTAAGTTGATTGATTATTTTGACCATATGATTACGGGAAACGCCGTAGACGTCAGTCACTTCAGAAATGCTGGTCATCCGCCCTTCTGGCAATGATGCCATGTAGATCAGCGCGCGTAATCCGTAATCAGTGAAACTCGTTAACTGCACATCAACCTCAAAAAAGGGAAAGCGGGAAAAAATACATTTACATTGATGATAAACCAGCCACAAGCTGTGTCGCTAATTTATTTCAGTTTGGGGAAGGAAAAAAGCGAGGATTTAACACTGTGTCGGATAGCGTAATGGCTTACCCGACACAGTAATGTATCACACTGCTAGCCCGGCAGGCAAAAGATCTGCCGGGCGTACCAGAATTACGCGTCGAACGGGTCGCGCAGAATCATGGTTTCAGTACGATCCGGACCAGTAGAGATGATATCGATCGGCACACCGGTCAGCTCTTCAATACGCTTGATGTAGTTCAGCGCTGCCTGCGGCAGACCGCTACGATCTTTCACGCCAAAGGTGGATTCAGACCAACCCGGCATGGTTTCGTAAATCGGCTCAACGCCTTTCCAGTCGTCTGCTGCCAGCGGAGTGGTGGTCACTTCGCGACCATCCGGCATACGGTAGGCCACGCAGAGTTTCACCTCTTTCAGGCCGTCCAGAACGTCCAGTTTGGTCAGGCAGAAGCCAGACAGAGAGTTCAACTGTACCGCACGACGAACAGCAACGGTGTCCAACCAGCCGGTACGACGGCGACGACCCGTTGTCGCGCCAAATTCGTTACCCTGCTTGCAGAGGAACTCGCCGGTTTCATCAAACAGTTCAGTCGGGAACGGACCTGCGCCAACGCGAGTGGAGTAAGCTTTGAGGATACCCAGAACGTAATCAACATAACGCGGCCCCAGGCCGGAACCGGTCGCCACGCCACCCGCAGTGGTGTTGGAAGAAGTTACGTACGGATAAGTACCGTGGTCGATATCCAGCAGCGTACCCTGCGCACCTTCGAACATGACGAAATCGCCACGTTGACGCGCCTGGTCGAGCAGGTCAGAAACGTCAACCACCATAGAAGTCAGGATGTCAGCAACCGCCATCACATCATCCAGAACTTTCTGGTAATCAACCGCTTCAACTTTGTAGTAGTTAACCAACTGGAAGTTGTGATATTCCATCACTTCTTTCAGTTTTTCAGCGAAGGTTTCTTTGTCGAAAAGGTCGCCAACACGCAAACCGCGACGTGCTACTTTATCTTCGTAGGCCGGCCCGATACCACGACCCGTGGTGCCGATCGCTTTCGCACCACGCGCTTTCTCACGTGCGTTATCCAGCGCCACGTGATAATCAAGGATCAGCGGACATGCTTCAGACAACAGCAGACGCTCACGAACGGGGATGCCACGGTCTTCCAGTTCTTTCATCTCTTTCATCAGCGCAGCCGGAGACAGCACAACACCGTTACCGATGATGCTGGTTACATTCTCGCGAAGAATACCTGATGGAATAAGATGGAGAACGGTTTTTTCACCGTTGATTACGAGAGTATGGCCTGCGTTGTGACCGCCCTGGTAGCGTACAACATATTTAGCCCGTTCAGTCAGAAGATCGACGATCTTACCTTTACCTTCGTCACCCCATTGGGTGCCCAGTACGACGACGTTGTTACCCATTTTTCAAAATCACCGTTTGCTTAAAAATGGATTCTACCATCGCTTTTTCAGAGTTACAGCACTTTTTGCATCCAAAAATGACCTTAGTCAGTCTATTTTTTGCTCAGCCAATCGTTTTCCTCAACATGTAGTAGACCACAACGCCCGCAACCACAAGTCCACCGCCAAAACGGCGTAAAATATTATCGGGCAAATTGGTCATCGCGGAGATCATCTTCTTCCACGCCTGTGGGTAAAGCATCGGCCCTAAACCTTCCAGCACCAAAACCAGAGCAAGCGCCAGCCAGATTGTCGAATTCATTCATTGTCCTTATAGAAAAAGAAAACCACCGGCATCCCTGAGGATGCGGTGGCTTTATTTACCTGTACCGCGGTCGTTATCTTAACGCGTCGCAGAGCTCGGCGTCTTCATGTAGCGGAAGAAATCGCTGTCCGGGCTCATGACCATCACGTCCTGATTACCGGAGAAGCTATTCTCGTAGGCACGCAGGCTACGGATGAACGCGTAGAAGTCTGGGTCCTTGCTGAATGCATCAGCAAACAGTTTAGCCGCTTCGGCATCACCTTCACCGCGCATGATACGGCCCTGACGCTCTGCTTCTGCCAGCGTTCTGGTCACTTCATAGTCGGCAGTCGCGCGCAGTTTTTCCGCTTCTTCCTGACCTTGTGAACGGTGACGACGCGCTACCGCTTCACGCTCGGCGCGCATACGGTTGTAAATCGCTTCAGACACTTCGGTCGGCAGGTTGATCTGCTTGATACGCACATCGACAACTTCAATACCCAGCGCAGCCATACTGTTCGGGTTGATGACCGGAACCTTGCCCTTAGTCTCTGCCGTTACACGTTCAGCGGCTTCTGCGATAGCGTTATCTGCCGCAGGCGTAGACACTTCATCTTCCGTCCCCGCAGAACCAGAGTTCAGCGCGTCACGCACTTCGAGGGTCAGACGACCACGAGAATCAGTGACGATGTCTTTCACATCCAGACGACCAATTTCAGAACGCAGACGGTCAGAGAACTTACGTTTCAGCAGCACTTCTGCTTGCGAAATATCGCCGCCGCCCGTTGCCAGGTAGTAACGGCTGAAATCGCTGATGCGCCATTTGATGTAAGAGTCGACGATCAGGTCTTTCTTCTCTTTGGTCACAAAGCGGTCTGCCTGGTTGTCCATGGTCTGAATACGCGCGTCGAGCATTTTCACCGTTTCAATGAACGGTATCTTGAAATGCAGACCCGGTTCATAAACCAGAGGTTTGTTGTCATCGTCACGCAGTACCTTACCAAAACGCAGCGTAATACCGCGCTCACCTTCTTTGACGACAAAGACAGACATGTAAAGCACTACCAGCACGATGATGATAATCGCGATAACTGACTTACGCATCGTTATTCCCCCTGACGCTGGTAGTCGTTACGCTGCGCGTTGGCGCGGCGTTGGTCCATAATATCGCCCTGACTGGTGGACGACGTGTTGCTTGCTCCACTGGTTGTGGAGGAAGAGGCTGGCGGCAGACGCAGCAGGTTGCTGGCACCGTTGTCGCTCTTCGCCGCAGGCGCGTTGCCGCCTTTCAGCATCTGGTCTAACGGCAGAACCATCAGGTTGCCACCTTTATCGTTAACCAGCACTTTGCGGGTGTTACCCAACACTTTTTCCATCGTCTCGATATACAGACGCTCGCGAGTAATTTCCGGCGCGGCTTTATATTCCGGCAGAAGTTTAGCAAAGCGCGCCACTTCACCCTGGGCTTCCAGGATAGTCTGAGCCTTGTACGCACGCGCCTCTTCGAGGATACGTTGCGCCTGACCGTTCGCACGCGGCTGAACTTCGTTGGTATACGCCTCTGCTTCACGAATGTATTGCTGTTCGTTTTCACGCGCAGCAATCGCATCGTCAAACGCGGCTTTTACTTCTTCCGGCGGACGAGCGGCCTGGAAGTTGACGTCCAGCAGCGTGATACCCATGTCATACGGACGAATCGTCTCTTCCAGTTCGCGCTGGGTATCGCTACGAATCACAGTACGACCTTCCGTCAGAATGCGGTCCATGGTGTATTTACCGATAACTCCACGCAGGGCGCTGTCGGTAGCCTGACGCAGACTGTCATCCGGGCTGGTCACGCTATACAGGTATTTTTCCGGATTGGTTACGCGGTACTGCACGTTCATCTCAACGCGCACCACGTTTTCGTCCGACGTCAGCATCACACCGGAAGCAGCCAGTTCACGCACGGCTTCTACGTTCACCGGTTTGACTTCGTCGATAAACGTCGGTTTCCAGTTCAGACCCGGCTCAACCAGATGGCTGAATTTACCAAAGCGTGTTACCACGCCACGTTCAGCTTCTTTAATGGTGTAGAAACCACTGGCCGCCCAGATAATGACAATCGCTGCCGCTGCGATGGTAACGACACGACCGCCAAGCTGCGGGCGCGGACCTTGCGATGAACTACCACCGCCAGATCCAGTGCCTTTGCCGCCGCCCAGTCCACCGAGCTTTTTGCTCAGTTTGCGGAAGATATCATCTAAATCAGGTGGCCCTTGATCGCGACCGCCTTTGTTTCCATTTCCCTCAGAGTTGCCGCCAGGTTTGCTGCTTCCCCACGGGTCGCGGTCTTGTCCGTTATTACCGGGCTGATTCCACGCCATGTTTGTGCTCCATATTTGTTATGCGGTGATCCCTGTTGTCTTTCGACGCCAGAGGATATGACTCCACGCTTCAGACGCTTTGCCGGTTAGATCAGGTAATCGATCAACGCCGGTTCTTGTTTACAGAGGCGACGCCAGTCAATGATCGGCATACGAACTTGCAGACTTACGCTGCCGTCCTCCTCCATCCACTCTTTTTCTATTGCCTGAAGCTGATAAAAACGGCTTCTCAGACGCCCTTCCTGCGGCGGCAAACGCAATGTATGCTGCGCCACCTCACCGGAAAGCCGCTCCGTCAAAGCCTGAAAAAGCTGTGGTATCCCCGCTCCGGTCTGCGCGGAAAGCCAGACACGAATCGGTTTGTTCTCTTCATCTCGATCAATACGCGGTTCGAAATCGTCCAGCATATCGATCTTGTTCATCACCAGCAGGGTTGGGATCTCGTGAGCATCGATCTCTTCAAGAACCGTATTCACCGCTTCGATGTTCTCCTGTACGCGCACATCTGCCGCATCAATGACGTGCAGCAGCAATGTGGCTTGCCGCGTCTCTTGCAACGTGGCTTTAAACGCCGCCACCAGATCGTGCGGCAAGTGGCGAATGAACCCTACGGTATCCGCCAGTACGGTTTCACCGACATCCGCGACGTCAATACGCCGCAACGTAGGGTCGAGGGTGGCAAACAACTGGTCTGCCGCATAAACCCGTGCTTCGGTGATGCGATTGAAAAGGGTAGATTTACCGGCGTTGGTATATCCCACCAGCGAAACTGTAGGAACGTCGGCTTTGATGCGCGATTGCCGCCCCTGCTCACGCTGCTTTTCAACTTTTTCCAGGCGCGACTGTATCTGCACAATGCGATTACGCAACAAACGACGGTCGGTTTCGAGCTGGGTTTCGCCCGGCCCACGCAAACCGATCCCGCCTTTCTGTCTTTCAAGGTGGGTCCAACCACGCACCAGGCGCGTGGCCAGATGGCGCAACTGCGCCAGCTCAACCTGCAACTTACCCTCATGAGTACGTGCACGTTGGGCGAAAATATCTAAAATAAGACCAGTGCGGTCGATAACACGACATTCGCACAAACGCTCCAGGTTACGCTCCTGCGCCGGACTCAGTGCATGGTCAAAAAGAACGACCGAAGCACCCGTCGCTTTTACGGCTTCCGCAATTTCAACGGCTTTACCTTCACCAACAAAATACTTTGGGTGCGGCGCTTTACGGCTACCGGTAATCACCTGCAATGCTTCGACACCGGCGGAAGAGACCAGAGATTCAAACTCCTGGAGGTCTTCCATATCTTTGTCTTGCGTAAAATAGATGTGTACCAGCACCGCCTGCTCACCAGCATCATAACGGTCAAACAAGCGTATAACCCTCTAAATAGATCAGCGGGGAACGCAGGATCGCTGGCTCCCCGTGTAAAAAAACAGCCCAAAACCTTATTCGGTTTCTTCGCTGTCCTGTTGCGCGGAAGTATTCTGCGCGCTGCTACCATGATGGTAGTTACTGCTGGTACTGCCACCGGCGTTGTTACTGTGATGAGAAACCGGGCGAGACGGGACAACAGTAGAAATCGCGTGCTTATAAACCATCTGGCTGACCGTGTTTTTCAACAGGATCACGAACTGATCAAAAGACTCGATTTGTCCTTGCAGCTTAATACCATTCACCAAATAAATAGAAACTGGAACACGTTCCCGACGCAGTGCGTTCAGGAACGGATCTTGTAAAGATTGCCCCTTAGCCATTCTCTCTTTTCCTTATATGCTTATTTGTACTTTGAACCTTTCGATTCTGAAAAAATTGCGCACGATACGTCTCAATTGTACACATTCAGCCTGCGATAGCACCAACAACCTGTAATACTTCGTCACGCGCCTGTTCTGGTTTTTCACTGTCAAGCCAGTGAACCCCTTCCCAACCACGCAGCCAGGTTATTTGCCGCTTCGCCAACTGTCTCGTGGCGCAAACACCTCGATAAACCATTTCATCGTATGAGATTTCGCCTTCAAGGTAAGACCACATCTGGCGATAACCCACGCAACGAATGGAAGGCAAATCCGTATGCAAATCTCCTCGGGCAAAAAGCGCCCGGACTTCTGCTTCAAAACCTGAAGCCAACATCTGATGAAAACGCTGCTCAATTCGTTGATGGAGCAGTTCACGGCTCGCCGGGGCGATGGCGAACTGATGCACCTGATACGGTAGAGCGTCTCCTGACGTTTGCGTCAGTTCCGTTAAAGTTTTACCCGAAATGAAAAAAACTTCCAGTGCCCGGGAAAGCCTTTGTGGATCATTTGGATGAATCCTTGCTGCCGCAACCGGATCGATCTCCTGAAGTTGACGGTGCAATGACTCCCAACCTTGCTCTGCCGCCTGTTGCTCAATTCTGGCCCGTACTTCCGGGTCCGCCGACGGTAGCGGCGACAACCCTTCCAGTAACGCCTTGAAATACAACATCGTACCGCCTACCAACAGCGGGATCCGCCCCGCCGCGGTGATATCGGCCATTTCCGCCAGCGCATCGCGGCGAAAATCAGCAGCCGAATAAGCCTGCGACGGATCGCGAATATCCAGCAATCGGTGCGGCGCGGCGAGTAACTCTTCAGCGTCCGGCTTCGCCGTCCCGATATCCATCCCTTTGTAAATAAGGGCAGAATCAACGCTTATCAACTCTACTGGTAAAATTTTACGCAGCTCAATAGCCAGCGCCGTTTTACCGGAGGCCGTTGGCCCCATCAAAAAAATTGCCTTAGGCAGGCTCGCCTTACTGATATCACTCATCTTTCAGGGCTTTTATCGCCGGATGTAAATCAACAGATTGTAACAGACCACCCGGCGGCGTTTTCACAAGCTGAGGACATAACCGTTCTACGTCCGCCAGTAGGGTAATGGCTTGTGCCATTGACCACTGTGCATGTTCGCTCGTCAGATTTCGTGCAATCCACTGCGCAATATTGCCATGTTCGAATACGGACTGCTTTGCCAGGTAGCCTATCAGTTCAGGAATCAAGATTTGTAAATTTTGTTGGCGTAAGGGTAAAGGCACGGCCCTGATGGTCACATGCTGCGCATCGGACTGATATTCAATGCCTAACTCTGCCAGTGCAGACTGCGCTTTTTCTAATGCCGATTTTTCTTCGCCAGAGACTTTTAGCCGCAACGGAATAAGCAACGGCTGGGCGCAAACTGGCGATTCACCCGGCGTCAGTTGCACCTGACGCAACCAGCGTTCCGCTACCGGCAGGGCTAAAAGTGAAATTTTGCCGTCGCGTTCCAGCAGCGCACAGTCAGAATGGACGATAGTCAGCACCCGACCAAAGCTTTGACCATTCGCTGCCAGCGTAAGTTCCTGCGGTTCTGACGCTTTTGGTTTGTGCATTGGCGCAGGCGTTTGCAAAAGCTGGCGATACACTTCGCCTTGCTGTTTCTGGTAGCCTGGCTGTGCGTTCGGCCACGGAGCGGCCTGGCGGCTGCCTGTTGCTGGAGCAGGAGAGTAGCGCTGGGCTGCTGGCTCACGAACTGCCGGTTCAGCGAAATGATTACGCCCTGCTGCCACGCGGTTTTCTGGTACAGGACGCGGTGCTGGCTGAGCGTTACCCTCCAACGGCAAAGGCGTTTCCAGTTGCTGTTGCAGCACGCTTAACACCCCCTGATAGATAAAATCATGCACCAGGCGCGACTGATGAAAACGCACTTCGTGTTTGGCAGGGTGCACGTTAACATCCACCTGATGCGGGTCGATCTCAAGATACAACACAAACGCCGGTTGTTGGTCGGCCCCCAGTTTATCTTCGCAGGCCTGGCGAATCGCGTGATTGATCAGGCGATCGCGCATCATGCGCCCATTCACGTAGCAATACTGAATTTCTGCCAGCGCGGGCGTGGTATGAGTCGGATCTACGACCCAGCCGTGCAGCGTGAGGTCACCGTGCTGCCATTCAATCGCCAGCGCATGTTCGAGAAAAGCGGTGCCACAAATCGCCCCTAAACGGCGCTCTTTTTGCCCGCCTTCCGGCACCGCGCGGTACTGGCGCATGATTTTGCCGTTATGTGACAGGTTGATGGTCACATCGAAACGCGCCAGTGCAATACGCCGGATAATCTCATCAATATGGTTAAATTCCGTTTTCTCGGTGCGCATGAATTTGCGCCGCGCCGGGGTGTTGTAGAACAGATCCAACACTTCCAGCGTCGTTCCCACCGGATGGGCAGCAGGTTTAACCGTCACATCCATCTCACGCCCTTCGGCATAAGCCTGCCAGGCTTCCTGCTGTTCCGCGGTGCGCGAAGTGAGTGTCAGGCGGGAAACCGAACTGATACTCGCCAATGCCTCACCGCGAAAGCCCAGGCTGATAATGGCTTCGAGATCGTCCAGAGAGGCGATTTTACTGGTGGCATGACGCGCCAGCGCCAGCGCCAGTTCATCTTTTTTGATACCGCAGCCGTTATCACGAATGCGGATAAGTTTCGCCCCGCCACGTTCGATATCAATATCAATGCGCGTCGCCCCCGCATCGAGGCTGTTTTCCACCAGTTCTTTGACTACCGACGCAGGTCGCTCGACCACCTCACCTGCGGCAATCTGGTTCGCCAGTTGTGGCGGTAAGACCTGAATTGGCATCAATAATCCTTAGTTTGGCAGCGTGCGATCTGACGTCGTGGCAGTACTGGCTGTCTGCGCAGTTGCGCCCTGCGGCGCAGACTGCATCGGATGCGCAAGGAAATAATTGCGCAGGCCGTTGTAAATGGCTTCTGCCAACTGCTGTTGATAATCGTCGCTCGCCAGCAAACGCTCTTCGCTGTTATTGCTGATAAAACCGGTTTCGACCAGTACTGACGGGATATCCGGCGAACGCAGAACGCCAAGGCTGGCGTGTTCTGGTCGACGTTTATGAATTTCGCCAATGCGTTGTAACTGGCTGATCATACTGGTCGCCACATCATACCCTACCCGCTGGGAATGACCGAACTGTAAATCCAGCACAGCCTGGCTTAAGTACGGATCCGACTGGCTGTTTGCCAGCACATCACCAGCACCGCCCAGCAACTCTGACTGTTTCTCGTGCTGTTCCAGCCAGCTTGCCATTTCACTGTTTGCGCGACGGTTCGAGAGCACCCATACAGAGGCGCCGGTGGCACTGCGGTTCGGTGCGGCATCGGCGTGAATCGACACGAGGAAATTGGCGTTTTGCTTACGTGCGACGTCACTACGCCCCATCACCGAAATAAAGTAATCCCCGTCACGGGTTAAAACCCCCTTAAACATCGGATCGGCATTGAGCAAAGTACGCAATTTACGCGCGATGGCGATGGTGACATTTTTCTCCCGCGTACCGCCAGGGCCGATAGCGCCTGGGTCCTGACCGCCGTGCCCGGCATCAATGGCGATGACAATTTTATCGCCAGTGTTAGCCGTCGCGCGCGCTGCCGGACGCGTTACCGTATTGCTGCTGATGACACCTGTTGTGCGGTTGCTTTCAGTTTTAAACGGATTGCGCGCAGGTTCACTTACGCGCGGTGCGACAACCGTAGGTGTTTCAACGCGTTTAGCAACCACAGGCGGCGGAGGGGGCGGTGGCGGTGCATCGGCGTTAATCGTAAAGACGACTGTGTAATTGCTACCATTCTGCCGCTTCACCGCTTCGGTTTTACCGTTTTCGGTAAGATCGACCACCAACCGCAGCGTTTGCGCATCTTTTGGCGTGCCAGAGCGAATAGCTTTTACCAAATTATTGCCACTGAACAACAACGGTAGTCCCTGAATTACACCGGTTTGTTTAATATCCAGCGCCACAGTGCGTTTGCTTTGATGGCTAAAGGCATAATCAGGATCGCCAATAAAACTCAACGTTATCCGCGCCTGCTCACTGCCATTAGAAACCTGAATATCAGAGAGCGTAGCGGCACCAGCCTGTGCGCACAACAGCACCAATGCCGCCACCAACCAATTTTTGATGCGATACATCATCCCGCCACCTTTTAAAGGTTAACCGGCTAAACGCGCCAGCAACAATTCACCCGCAGAGGAAACAGCACTCACGCGCGCCTCACGGCCTTGTGCCTGATAATCAATGTGTATTTCGACATCCGGGTCAGGAAGAACACCTGTACCTTGTTGTGGCCATTCCACCAGGCAGATGGCATCGTGGGCAAAATAATCGCGGATCCCCATAAACTCCAGCTCCTCGGGATCGGCAAGGCGGTACAAATCAAAGTGATAAACCATTAATTTGTCGAGCGTATAGGGTTCGACCAGCGTATAGGTGGGGCTTTTGACATTACCCTGATGGCCCAGAGCTTGTAAAAAACCCCGGCTGAAGGTGGTTTTACCTGCACCTAAATCGCCATACAGATAGATTACGGTAGCGCCATCGCAGGCTTTAGCTACCCGTTCGCCCAGGTCTAATGTTGCCTGCTCGTCAGGGAGCGGAATTACTCGATTCATCATGGTTTTTATCAGTCACTTCCGGGTTAACAATACGCTGTAGCGTGGAAAAGAGATCGGTTGCCAGCATCCCGCGCGTACCAAAACGCGCTGCCAGCACATCGGCCGCCGCACCGTGCGCAACACAACCGGCACAGGCAGCATCATACGGCGCCAGTTTCTGCCCTAACAATGCGCCAATAATACCAGAGAGCACATCGCCCATGCCGCCACTGGCCATACCTGCATTTCCGGCGTCAACAATACCTAACGCATCAGGATGTGCAGCGACCACGGTTCCGGCACCTTTCAGCACCGCTACACCACCATAACGTTGTACCAGACGTTGTGCGTAATGTAAGCGGTCACTTTCAATTTCAGCCACGGAACAGCCCAACAACCGTGCAGCCTCGCCAGGATGCGGCGTGATCACGCGATTGTGACGCTTATCGGGATTGATTGCCAGCAGGTTCAATGCATCAGCATCCCACAACATCGGTTTGCGAAAATTCTCGACTTTTTGTAGGGCTTTTTTCCCCCACTCTTGCTGACCCAGACCAGGGCCAATCACCACCACATCGGCCCATTCCAGGCTATCAGCTAAGGATTCCGCAGTCAGTTCGTATACCATCAATTCCGGGCGCGCGGTCAGCAACGGCGCAATGTTTTCACTGCGCGTCAGCACTCTGACCAAACCAGCGCCAGCACGCAGCGCCGCTTCGCCCGCCATACGGATCGCGCCCGCCGTGCCGTGATCGCCACCGATAATCACCAGTCGCCCGTGATCGCCTTTATGTGATGTCGGGCGACGCGGTTTCAGCCAGTGAGAAAGTTGCGATGCGGAAAAGCGCTGAATTTTCGCCTCCTGAGTTGCCAGCCACCTATCCAGCCCCAGCGAGTCAAAATGCAGATCCCCGGTTACATCCCGCGCTTTCCCGGTTAGCAAGCCTGGTTTCAGGGCAATAAAGGTCACGGTGTGAGAGGCGTTGATCACCGCACCTGGCGTGGCTCCGGTTTGTGCTAACAGGCCGGAAGGAATATCAACTGCCACAATCGGCGCAGGATGAGTATTGGCATGATCGATTAATTTACTGATGGGTTCACGGGGCGCTTGCTGCAATCCGGTGCCGAGCAGCGCATCAACTATCAGATCCACCGACTCAGGCCAGACAATATTCGAAGCATGAATCTCGCCTCCCGCGTTTAACCATGCATCGCGCGCTTGTGCGGCCTCTTCTGGCAACGGTTTGTCGCTCTCCTGGGCCAGCAGCGTGACCTCAATGCCGATGGCTTTTGCCCGCCGCGCGACCACATACCCATCGCCACCGTTATTGCCATGACCGCACAGCACCAGCCAATGACGGGCGTCAGGATAAGCGGTACGACACACCTGAAACGCGGCTTCCCCCGCACGAAGCATCAGTTCATAGAGCGTTAGCCCCAGCGCATCCGCCGCCTCGCGTTCTCCACGGCGGATATCGTCGGCGTGCCAGACGGTGTGTGGTATACTTACGGGGTTTTTCTTCATTGTATGGTCCGTCATGTCAGAGCCCCTCGATCTCAATCAGTTAGCGCAAAAAATTAAACAGTGGGGGCTGGAACTGGGCTTTCAGCAAGTAGGTATTACCGATACCGATCTCAGCGAGTCCGAGCCAAAACTGCAAGCATGGCTGGACAAACAATACCATGGCGAAATGGACTGGATGGCGCGTCACGGTATGCTGCGCGCCCGCCCCCACGAGTTATTGCCCGGTACACTGCGCGTGATCAGCGTGCGGATGAATTATCTTCCTGCCAACGCCGCATTTGCCAGCACGCTGAAAAATCCCAAACTCGGCTATGTTAGCCGTTATGCGCTGGGCCGTGACTATCACAAACTTCTGCGCAACCGACTCAAAAAGCTGGGCGAGATGATTCAGCAACATTGTGTTTCGCTGAATTTTAGACCGTTTGTCGACTCTGCGCCTATTCTTGAGCGTCCGTTAGCTGAAAAAGCAGGTCTTGGCTGGACAGGTAAGCACTCACTTATTCTTAATCGCGAAGCTGGTTCGTTCTTCTTTTTAGGCGAACTGCTGGTTGATATTCCGCTACCTGTGGATCAACCGGTTGAGGAAGGATGTGGTAAATGCGTTGCCTGCATGACGATTTGCCCGACCGGAGCCATCGTGGAACCATATACCGTCGATGCTCGCCGCTGTATCTCTTATCTCACCATTGAACTGGAAGGAGCAATCCCGGAAGAACTACGGCCATTAATGGGAAACCGTATTTACGGTTGCGATGATTGTCAGCTTATCTGCCCGTGGAATCGCTATTCACAACTGACAACTGAAGATGATTTCAGCCCGCGTAAACCGTTACATGCGCCGGAACTCATTGAGCTTTTTGCCTGGAGCGAAGAGAAGTTTTTAAAAGTCACGGAAGGATCAGCGATTAGGCGGATTGGTCACTTACGCTGGCTGCGAAATATCGCCGTAGCACTAGGAAATGCGCCCTGGGATGAAGCGATTCTGGCGGCACTGAACAGTCGGAAAGGTGAACACCCACTTCTCAATGAACACATAGAGTGGGCGATTGCGCAGCAAATCGAGCGACGAAATGCCTGCGTGGTCGAGGTGCAACTACCGAAAAAACAGCGTCTGGTTCGCGTGATAGAAAAAGGCCTACCACGTGACGCCTGATTCATCCACAGCTTGTGAATAAAATTAAAAACACATTGCAATTCAAGCCAGAAAAAATCGTCAAGTGATCAATGCGACAAATCAAAACCTTATTTTTCAACTTAAATATCAACACGTTAAAAAATTACTATTCACCGTGCGAAGTTTTCCTGAAATTAAGATTACAGCCCGACACTGTGGATAACTCTGTTTACAAGAGTTTGTCAGAGATAACAAAAACCAGCAATAACGCATCGCGTCGCTGTGGATATTTTATTGAGAGGAGAATTTGGAGCGGGAAACGAGACTCGAACTCGCGACCCCGACCTTGGCAAGGTCGTGCTCTACCAACTGAGCTATTCCCGCTTGGGTGGTCTGTGCTTTATAGCACTTTCAAATTTTGGAGCGGGAAACGAGACTCGAACTCGCGACCCCGACCTTGGCAAGGTCGTGCTCTACCAACTGAGCTATTCCCGCTTGGGTGGTCTGTGCTTTATAGCACTTTCAAATTTTGGAGCGGGAAACGAGACTCGAACTCGCGACCCCGACCTTGGCAAGGTCGTGCTCTACCAACTGAGC
>NZ_PTSR01000079.1:0-1698 GCF_002965345.1 Escherichia sp. MOD1-EC5950 | reverse complement strand
TTCTTTAAGGTAAGGAGGTGATCCAACCGCAGGTTCCCCTACGGTTACCTTGTTACGACTTCACCCCAGTCATGAATCACAAAGTGGTAAGCGCCCTCCCGAAGGTTAAGCTACCTACTTCTTTTGCAACCCACTCCCATGGTGTGACGGGCGGTGTGTACAAGGCCCGGGAACGTATTCACCGTGGCATTCTGATCCACGATTACTAGCGATTCCGACTTCATGGAGTCGAGTTGCAGACTCCAATCCGGACTACGACGCACTTTATGAGGTCCGCTTGCTCTCGCGAGGTCGCTTCTCTTTGTATGCGCCATTGTAGCACGTGTGTAGCCCTGGTCGTAAGGGCCATGATGACTTGACGTCATCCCCACCTTCCTCCAGTTTATCACTGGCAGTCTCCTTTGAGTTCCCGGCCGGACCGCTGGCAACAAAGGATAAGGGTTGCGCTCGTTGCGGGACTTAACCCAACATTTCACAACACGAGCTGACGACAGCCATGCAGCACCTGTCTCACAGTTCCCGAAGGCACCATCCCATCTCTGGAATGTTCTGTGGATGTCAAGACCAGGTAAGGTTCTTCGCGTTGCATCGAATTAAACCACATGCTCCACCGCTTGTGCGGGCCCCCGTCAATTCATTTGAGTTTTAACCTTGCGGCCGTACTCCCCAGGCGGTCGACTTAACGCGTTAGCTCCGGAAGCCACGCCTCAAGGGCACAACCTCCAAGTCGACATCGTTTACGGCGTGGACTACCAGGGTATCTAATCCTGTTTGCTCCCCACGCTTTCGCACCTGAGCGTCAGTCTTCGTCCAGGGGGCCGCCTTCGCCACCGGTATTCCTCCAGATCTCTACGCATTTCACCGCTACACCTGGAATTCTACCCCCCTCTACGAGACTCAAGCTTGCCAGTATCAGATGCAGTTCCCAGGTTGAGCCCGGGGATTTCACATCTGACTTAACAAACCGCCTGCGTGCGCTTTACGCCCAGTAATTCCGATTAACGCTTGCACCCTCCGTATTACCGCGGCTGCTGGCACGGAGTTAGCCGGTGCTTCTTCTGCGGGTAACGTCAATGAGCAAAGGTATTAACTTTACTCCCTTCCTCCCCGCTGAAAGTACTTTACAACCCGAAGGCCTTCTTCATACACGCGGCATGGCTGCATCAGGCTTGCGCCCATTGTGCAATATTCCCCACTGCTGCCTCCCGTAGGAGTCTGGACCGTGTCTCAGTTCCAGTGTGGCTGGTCATCCTCTCAGACCAGCTAGAGATCGTCGCCTAGGTGGGCCGTTACCCCGCCTACTAGCTAATCCCATCTGGGCACATCCGATGGCAAGAGGCCCGAAGGTCCCCCTCTTTGGTCTTGCGACGTTATGCGGTATTAGCTACCGTTTCCAGTAGTTATCCCCCTCCATCGGGCAGTTTCCCAGACATTACTCACCCGTCCGCCACTCGTCAGCAAAGAAGCAAGCTTCTTTCTGTTACCGTTCGACTTGCATGTGTTAGGCCTGCCGCCAGCGTTCAATCTGAGCCATGATCAAACTCTTCAATTTAAAAGTTTGATGCTCAAAGAATTAAACTTCGTAATGAATTACGTGTTCACTCTTGAGACTTGGTATTCATTTAGCGTCTTGCGACGTTAAGAATCCGTATCTTCGAGTGCCCACACAGATTGTCTGATAAATTGTTAAAGAGCAGT
>NZ_PTSR01000078.1:0-1858 GCF_002965345.1 Escherichia sp. MOD1-EC5950 | reverse complement strand
CTCGACAGGGAAACGGGGCTGCACTACAATCTGCACCGTTACTATGATCCGGATGTCGGGCGGTTCATAGTAACGGATCCGATAGGGCTAAGAGGCGGGTTAAACCTTTACGCTTATGCGCCTAATCCAATTAGTTGGATCGACCCGCTTGGGCTGAAATGCTCTCATTCTGCTAAAAATCCGAAAGAATTCCATGCGGCTGTAAATGAGAAATGGGGACATAAAATGACCCCAGCAGAAATGAGGGAAGTACAAAAAACAATAGATAGAATTAAGTCAAATAAGCCATTTTATTCAAATGATGGGACGACATTTGGTAATACACATACTATAGGTAATCCTAATAGCCAGCGTCTTAATACTGGCAGTGGGCCATATAAAGAATGGACCGTAAAAACACCTAATGCTGGAGGGAATGGAGCAAGACGTATTGTTGTCGATACCTCTACAGGAAAAGCATACTATACTAATGATCACTATGATTCATTTATTGAAATCTCTCTTGGAGGATGGAAATAATGAAATTAGGGAGCAGAGTATTAATTGATTTTTACAAAGTAAAAACAATGGATGATTTTTACGATCAACTATCTGAAAAGTTAGGCTTTCCTGAATATTTTGGTAGAAACGGTGATGCCCTGATCGATTGCCTTTTTAGCTTACGCTATCCACAGGATGAAATGACATCTATACATGTAAATAGTGAGGAATATTTACTGTTAGAATTAAGAGGATTTTCTTCCGTTGAACAAAAAATAAGAGATACTTTGGTTACGAGTATTGAGTTTGTTAGTAAGAAATGTAAAGAGAAAGGGCAAGCTCCTTCTATTGTTCTATTATTAAATTAATCGGATAGCATTAATTAGAATCCGGGAAGGAATTAAATCTTCCCGGCTTTTATTTTTACGCTTCTTTCAATACACTGGATATCCCGACTTTCATTCCTTTAACTACCTGTTTAACCTGATAAAGTTCCTTCCGTAGCTCCTCTACTTCGTTGCGCATCCCAGGGAAAGATCACGTAACGCAGCTTTTTTGTACTAAATAATTCGCACTAAATGTTCAATAATTAAGATATTCCTTATTACCTAAAGCTGTTTTTTATTGCTTATACATGATCAAATACTCCTTACATAATTAAGGAGAACAAAATGGAACTTAAAAAATTGATGGAGCATATTTCTATTATCCCCGATTACAGACAAGCCTGGAAAGTGGAACATAAATTGTCTGATATTCTACTGTTGACTATTTGTGCCGTTATTTCTGGTGCAGAAGGTTGGGAAGATATAGAGGATTTCGGGGAAACACATCTCGATTTTTTGAAGCAATATGGTGATTTTGAAAATGGTATTCCTGTTCACGATACTATTGCCAGAGTTGTATCCTGTATCAGTCCTGCAAAATTTCATGAGTGCTTTATTAACTGGATGCGTGACTGCCATTCTTCAGATGATAAAGACGTCATTGCAATTGATGGAAAAACGCTCCGGCACTCTTATGACAAGAGTCGCCGCAGGGGAGCGATTCATGTCATTAGTGCGTTCTCAACAATGCACAGTCTGGTCATCGGACAGATCAAGACGGATGAGAAATCTAATGAGATTACAGCTATCCCTGAACTTCTTAACATGTTGGATATTAAAGGAAAAATCATCACAACTGATGCGATGGGTTGCCAGAAAGATATTGCAGAGAAGATACAAAAACAGGGAGGTGATTATTTATTCGCTGTAAAAGGAAACCAGGGACGGCTAAATAAAGCCTTCGAGGAAAAATTCCCACTGAAAGAATTAAATAATCCAGAGCATGACAGTTACGCAATTAGTGAAAAGAGTCACGGCAGAGAAGAAATCCG
>NZ_PTSR01000077.1:0-1919 GCF_002965345.1 Escherichia sp. MOD1-EC5950 | reverse complement strand
AGCGCCAGTGATATAAGACGGTAATTCACCATTTGGATTGTCCGCTCCACCCAACATGTTGTTTCCTTAAGGTTCTCACACCCAAAAGGACATCAACATGCTGAGCAGAGAGGACTTTTACATGATAAAGCAAATGCGCCAGCAGGGCGCGTACATTGTCGATATTGCGGCTCAGATTGGTTGCTCTGAACGAACGGTCAGACGCTATCTCAAATACCCTGAACCGCCAGCCAGAAAAACCCGCCACAAAATGGTTAAGCTGAAACCGGTTATGGATTACATCGACATGCGCCTGGCAGAGAATGTCTGGAATAGCGAGGTTATCTTCGCGGAGATTAAGGCAATGGGCTATACGGGCGGACGTTCCATGCTGCGTTACTACATCCAGCCCAAACGTAAAATGCGTCCGTCAAAAAGAACAGTTCGCTTCGAAACTCAGCCTGGATACCAGCTCCAGCACGACTGGGGCGAAGTTGAGGTGGAGGTTGCCGGGCAACGGTGCAAAGTTAACTTTGCGGTTAATACGCTGGGGTTCTCCCGCCGCTTCCATGTCTTCGCCGCACCAAAACAGGATGCTGAGCATACCTACGAATCACTGGTTCGCGCCTTCCGCTACTTCGGTGGTTGTGTGAAAACGGTGCTGGTTGATAACCAGAAGGCTGCGGTGCTGAAGAATAACAACGGGAAAGTCGTGTTCAACTCCGGATTCCTGTTACTGGCCGACCACTATAACTTCCTGCCACGGGCATGCCGTCCACGCAGGGCCAGAACAAAAGGTAAGGTTGAGCGGATGGTGAAATACCTCAAGGAGAACTTCTTCGTCCGGTACCGCAGGTTCGACAGCTTCACTCATGTCAATCAACAACTGGAGCAATGGATAGCCGATGTGGCTGACAAACGGGAACTTCGCCAGTTCAAAGAAACGCCGGAACAGCGCTTCGCGCTGGAGCAGGAACATCTGCAGCCGTTACCGGATACGGACTTCGATACCAGTTACTTCGACATCCGCCATGTGTCCTGGGACAGCTATATCGAGGTTGGCGGTAATCGTTACAGCGTTCCCGAAGCGCTGTGTGGTCAGCCGGTATCGATACGAATATCGCTGGATGACGAGTTGCGGATCTACAGTAATGAGAAACTGGTGGCCTCACATCGCCTCTGTTCGGCATCGTCTGGCTGGCAGACAGTGCCGGAGCATCACGCCCCGCTCTGGCAGCAGGTCAGTCAGGTGGAACATCGACCACTGAGTACCTATGAGGAGCTGTTGTGATGCATGAGCTGGAAGTCCTGCTGAGCCGCCTGAAAATGGAGCATCTGAGTTATCACGTTGAAAGCCTGCTGGAACAGGCAGCTAAAAAAGAGCTGAACTACCGGGAGTTCCTGTGCATGGCGCTACAGCAGGAATGGAACGGCAGGCATCAGCGCGGTATGGAGTCCCGGCTGAAGCAGGCTCGTCTGCCGTGGGTCAAAACGCTGGAGCAGTTCGACTTTACCTTCCAGCCGGGCATCGACCGTAAGGTTGTCCGGGAACTGGCTGGTCTGGCGTTCGTGGAGCGCAGCGAAAACGTGATCCTGCTGGGACCTCCTGGTGTCGGAAAAACGCATCTGGCCATAGCTCTTGGCGTAAAAGCGGTGGATGCGGGACATCGGGTACTGTTTATGCCACTGGACAGACTGATCGCGACACTGATGAAAGCGAAACAGGAAAACCGGCTGGAGCGTCAGCTACAGCAACTGAGTTATGCCCGGGTGTTGATCCTGGATGAAATAGGTTATCTGCCGATGAACAGAGAGGAAGCCAGCCTGTTCTTCCGGCTACTGAACCGTCGATATGAAAAAGCGAGCATCATACTGACGTCAAACAAAGGGTTCGCAGACTGGGGAGAAATGTTCGGAGATCACGTGCTGGCAACAGCGAT
>NZ_PTSR01000076.1:0-2242 GCF_002965345.1 Escherichia sp. MOD1-EC5950 | reverse complement strand
AGTCGTCACCTGCGCGGAAGTGCGCTCTGCGATCTGCACATCAGTTACCATGGTGTAGTTGATATCTTCCACCATCGCATCAGCCGCCATTCCCACAAGGCCGGCAGCCAGTCCTACCCCCAGCGTGGCTCCGGCAGAATTGGAGTTATAGGCTGTAATGCCTGCCCCTAACGCCGCAGCCTGAACAGCCCCCTCGTACCCCCGACTCAGAAAGCCCTGTGCTTCCCGCAAATCCATTTTATCGGCTTTCAGTACGTTCGCCTGAATCCAGTAATGCGCGTCGGCAGGATTATTCACGATACGATAGCCTTTCGCCTGCACCTGGCTGTTAATTTTCCCCTGAAGGCCACTCATGTCCTTATCGGAAGTATTTTTGATTTGCAGATAAACGGTGCGATCCGTGGAAGGTTCAAGCCAGATGGTTTCACTCATCTGGGTTTTGACTTCCAGATTACGCTTTTTAATTGCGGTGCTCATCGCACCACAGCCAGACAGGAGAAACGCCCCCAGAACAATCGCAGCGATAAAGTTATTTTTACGATTTAACAACATAAATTTATCCTTAAACAAAAAACAATTGCGGATAACGCCTCTGGATTATCGCATTAATCGTACCTGTATTTTTACCAACGGTCATCCCAGCGATGATTATTCATTCCCCAGGCATTCCCACCCACATCAATTGTATCATCTAACATGAGAAGTCCAGTTGCCGGGTTAACTTCATTACTACTGGAACAACACACATCGTCTTTTGAACGACACTCTCCAGGCAGATTAACATAAACAAATCGGACAAAATCGTCAGGATATAGTTTTCTCACTTTATAAGAAAAAACACATGTAAAAATTGCCCCCAATAAAGCAAACACCGCCCCCGAGAAAAGGACAAATTGCAGTTCAAATCCAACAGCAACAGCGATAATGATCAGGGCCACTCTGCTGGCATACAATACACATCGTTTTTTCAGTTGTTCTGATTTTGAAATAATATCCGTTTCAGGCGCTATTTTCATAAGAACATACTGAGTAGAAGATATTTCCCACAGCACAACAATTGTAATAATTGCAGAGAAAAAGTGCACAACCAGAAAACATACTAATAGCCCCATAGCACTTTCACCGTAAACCAGAGCTGCACAGAACGTCATAAAAAATGATACTGAAATACAACATGCTGTTATCTGCACACCAAATTTACAACCAGGCCACATACGTAGCCTGTCATCTTTCCAGTTAAACGTTTTTAATTTTTCAGTTAATTGTCCTGCCATAACTCTCTCTTCTTTTATTTGTCCTTCCACTTTGCAGCATCCCTCAGACGTTGCATATTCTCTTCATCTTTATCTGAATTCCAGGCACCTGATGGCGACAACGGCCAGGGCTTCTGCTTTTCTTTCTCCTGCGCCAGAGCCTCACCGAAAGCCTTTTCACTCTCCTTATGCTGCCCCGCAAGCGTGTTCCGTTGTGTCTTCAGTTCCTGCTGAGATGATGCCATTTCCTGCTCATTTTTCAGCACCTGCGCTTCCACAGTCTGACGGGTATCACGCACCTGTTTCTGGATCTGCTCTGCACCCTGAACCGATGCGCCGGAAGCCCGTTGCTGCATGTCAGCAAAATTCTCTGCATACGCTCGCTTCAGGTCACTCTGCATATCCACGGCTGGCCCGACGCTGCCCATACCTTCTGAAGCCCGCAACCGGTTTTCCCTGAATTCCTGCTCCAGCTGGGGTTTCAGTTTCTCATCCACAAATGCCTGCGCCAGTTGTTCCCGCTCCGCCCGCAGTGACGGATTTCCGGCATCGGTCAGCACGGTCGTGGCACGTCCCGGAGCAGACTGATGCACATAGTTAACAAACTCCTGACTGTAGTTGCTGTTAATACTTGCACTGTTGTTTTCCGCATAACTGGCCATCTGCGCATATTCATGGCTGCGGTTAAGTGCATCATTATACTGCTTAATCTGGCTCTGCAAATCGCTCAGGTTGCTGGCCAGCTGCTCAGACAGGGACGAAGAGGCATTGTCAGTATGACTGCTGTTATCCGTCGTGCGATGGTTATTAATGACATCCATGGCATCACGCACATCTTTTGTTTCCTGCGCTGTCAGGCTACGGTCATGCCCTGTTTTTGAGCTGATATCTGAATTAATACCATGCGATGACCGTAATGTTCCGGTGACCTCATCTTCACAGAAATTTTCACGCCATTAGCATTCCGGTATTCGTATAACTTCCTTCTG
>NZ_PTSR01000075.1:0-2431 GCF_002965345.1 Escherichia sp. MOD1-EC5950 | reverse complement strand
CCTGAATTTTTAGTCAGCAGTAAACGGGGGAGTGTTTACTGCCGGACTCTGCTGAATTACTGGTAAGAAACAGTAACCGGCAGAGATGCATTCCACTGGATTGGAGCATCACCGGAAACCGGTTCGTTCAGAGCAATTTTAATTGCTTGATTTGGCTTAATAACAGAAAAATAGTAGCTGTTATAAGTTTTTCCCGGGTTACTGAAATATGAAACTTCTGGGTCTACCATTGTTCCACCCTGATTCACCCAGTTTGCTTCAGCATCCGGCATATAAGCAGCAGCCAAGTCTTCCTTAGAAAGGCTACCTGAATTCTGTCCTAAGCCACCATAATATGCACTCCCCTTAGCAGCGGCAAACACCAAAAACTTCTTAGCACCACCCCCATCGGTACTTTTCTCTGAAGTATATGCCTGTGCAAAAAGAGATGACTCCAGCTTGCCAATCTCATTGCTGGCATCATCTTTCACTACTAAGGTTAGTTTAGTTTCACCGTTAGAAAACTTTGTTGCATCAATTGCAGCACCATAATCAATTTGTGGCGCAATACCATTAGCACCCACAAAAGCCGCTTTTTCTTTGGTGCGAATACCCAAAATTTCAATGCTCTTGAGGGAAGATATTCTAACTTCTTTCTGGCCTTTCTGAATCGGCGCATTCAGGTCATTCACCGCAGCGCCTACTTTAACTTCCCACGGGGTAACTTTTTCTACCGGAGTCAGGGTACCGCCCAGGTCAACAGAACCACCAGTGCCGTTTGCAGTCCACGCCATAGCAGAACCAGATACTGCAGCAGAGGCAGCCACAGCCAGTGCAATCAGAGTCTTTTTCATAAAATAAATTCCTTGATATTTCATAAATAATAAACTGAAATCGGTAATCCTTATTTTTCCGGAATTACCGCAAAACTATCCCCTGCGGATTCATTTAATTAACCGCATTTCATTAAACACTGTGTTTAACTCAGAATAGCTTTACGTTATTCCCGTTTAAAAATACGGTAAATCCCTTTACCAATATGACCCGTTCCGGAGTCACGGATGTATTGCATCTGTTGTCGGAGATGAATCCTCAGTCTTCCACCTGCAGCGCTATCTGCAGATTTCCCCGGTAACTGACCGGGACTTCCAGCTCTGCCGGAGCATCCGTTCTTAACTCAACCAGCTTCTGTGCCTCAGGTACGGTTATCACCACATCCTCACCCAGCTGTCTGGCGCTGAGTGCCACTCTCTTTCCGTCAACCATCAGGGCCGTCTTCAGGGTGATGCGGGCTTCCCCGTTATCCGGCAGTATCTGCTTCACCGTGATATACGCCAGGCCACCTGATGCAGCCCTGGACTCTGCGTTGCGGATGGTCAGGCTGCCGGGAAGAGGCGTCGTGTCTCCACTCCGGTACAGCACCGGGTCTGTCGGTGTACGGGTCACCTTCACCACGCTGTTACCTGACACCTGACCGTTCACCACACCCAGATACTGCGTTTTCTCGCTGTATTCAGCGGCCAGTGCTGACTGAATACTGAGCGCATTCAGGGCCAGGGCGAATGCCATCATTGTTTTCTTCATTTATTACCCCTCTGTTCCGTGTTCCGGAGGGCGGTTATTTCTGCTCTGCGGTATCTGCTTTCTCAGTTTTTGCTGCTTCCGGTGCTGTCGGTTTCTTCTTGTTAATTGTCCAGGTCTGCAGGCTTCCCCAGTCATTCAGGGAGTCCACTTTCACCACATTTCCCTTCACCTGTACTTCATCACCCGGCATGAACATCAGCAGTTTCTGTGCCGTGTCGTTATCCGTGGCAATTTTCTTCCCGTTTCCGTCCAGCAGGCTGCCAATCGCAAAAATATACGGCGTGGTGTTCACCAGCATTATTCTGCCGTCCGGGCGGCTCTGCAGGCTGAGCCCTTCCTCTGCCCCCTTGCGGCCTTCAAGCAGTGCCTTCGGTCGGTAGAACAGTTTCAGCTTCGTGCGCAGTGCCACCGCAATACCGCTGCCCTCCAGAGCCGGCGGAATATCCTGCAGGTTCAGCCAGTACACCGACTCTTTATCCTTCGGCAGATGGTCCGAGGCCATGATGATACGCAGTGTCTGCTGACCATTCGGTTTCACCTTGAAGAAGGACGGTGTCACCACAAAAGTCGGACGGGTGTCCTTCTCCACGATATTGTCCACCCAGGCCTGACCACCAAAGGTACGCTCCTTGTCATTGTTGGTGACCGTGATGGTCAGCGCATCCTTATCCCCGCGAAAGATATAGCGGGTCTGGTCTGCCGCCAGGGAAGCCATCGCACTCTGACAGGTCATCATCAGCGCCAGCGTCATTCCCAGTGCTTTTGTCACCCGGTTGGTGAAAAACGTCGTTACTGCGTTACGCTTACTCACACGTAATCTCCTGTAGTTTCTCAGTATCCTGCAGTCTGGCCGCAGGTATCCGGCACT
>NZ_PTSR01000074.1:0-2553 GCF_002965345.1 Escherichia sp. MOD1-EC5950 | reverse complement strand
TTACCAGTCGGCGTAAGGTATCAGCGGCTGCGGCGGTAAATCCATGTCGCCCTGCCATCCGGCGGCGGAATACCGTACATAGAGCAGGAAATGGCTGGGCGCATAATCTTTCGCCTGCTGGATATCGATTGCCGTGCCGACAAACCAGTTGGATGTGACGCGGCGTTCAAGTAATGCCCGCGCCGTGTAGCCAAAGCCCTGACTGCTGCCACCGTCGTTGGTCTGGTCGGCTGCATCATCTTTCCAGTCAGTCGGGATCAGGTTCATCAGCGGATAACGCGGCATGGTTTTGGTTCGTGAATGCGACCACGAGCCAGACGCACCCAGCTCCCACGACCAGTTTTCCGTCCGCTCACGCCACATCACCGGTACGGCAAACGACAGGTATTCCTGCGGGCTGTAGTAACCGCCCTGACCGAGTGAGTACCCACTCAGGTCTTTGTCGTAATGCCAGATCATATTGTTCAGACCAATGGTGACGCGGCGATTGTTCTGGTTGATGACTTTATAGTAATAGCCCGTCATCCAGCGCACGCGCCAGTTATCTTCAACATTTTTGCCGGTTAACTGGTCGCCGCTAAGCGATGCCCAGACGCCGTTCGCTTCACCTTTATCGTAGCTCAGGCTTAGCCCCACGCCATCAGCACGCACGCCGCCCCATTTTTTCCCGGTGTTGCCCGGGGAGTCTTTTTGCCCGCCAAAGGCCAGCAAGGAACTGGAGATGGGGCGACGATGGGCGTTAATGGTGTAACCAAGCGGCCCCACGTCGTCGCTGTAACTGATGCCACCAACGACATCCACCACGTTGAAGCCCATCGGCGTGGTGCCGATATCCCAGCTCCAGACGTCATTGCGCCAGCCGACAGCAACGCTGGCACCGGAATCCGACTGACTGCGATTGCCGCTACAATCCTGTAACGTACAGGTGCCCCAGTTGTTATCCCATTTACCCTCAGCGTCGGCGGAGAAACTGCCAACGTTCATATTGACGAAATCACTGCGGAAGAACATTCGCCCGTCGGAATACGGCGCATCCACCTGCAACATGGTGGTGTGCGCTTTCAGATCAGAATAGCCACCAGTACCGCTCGAACCCCAGTAATCATGTTCGAGGGTGACGTTGAGATCCTGCTGACGATAGAGGTCCGCCGCATCGCTGCGCACGCCGCGTTTCAGCCAGTCGTCCTTCTCGTCATTGCGGGTCAGACGGGTAAAGGTGTCGTTATCCTGCGGACGCGTTGTCGCCACACCGGATGCGACCATTGCGTCTTTGTAGGTTTCCAGCGCCTGCTGCGGTTCCCCCGCCTGCGCTTCAAAACTCGCGCCATCGCGCAGTACCATCGCGCTTTCCATCGACGGTGGTTGAGATTTTGCCTGTGGGATCAGCCTGTTAAACGTCTGCTGCGCCGCCGCGGTATCGCCAAGCTGTGCCTGCACCAGCGCCACACGCCGTTGCGTGTTCAGCGACGCGTTATCGGTGGCGGGCAGTTTCGCCAGTTGGCTGCGCGCTGCCGCTTTGTCGCCTGCAGCAATATCCACTTCCGTCAGGCCAAGAATGGCGTCGATGTTATTCGGCTCGCGCGTCAGGACATTCTGATACGCAGCACGGGCGGCGGTGTAATCACGCCGTTGCTGCGCCCAGTCGGCCAGCGTGAGGTCAATGCGCGTGGAAGGTGGTTGCTGGCGCAGCATCGCTTCCGCTTCGGCCTCTTTGCCGCTTTCCCGCAGACGGTTAGCGGTTTCCAGCACCTGATCGCTTTGCAGCCGATTAACCAGCTCCTGAATATTGCTGTTCCACTGCGCGCGCGGCAGGCTGTTGATATGCGCCAGCGCCGCCCGCTCCTGATCGTGACCGGAGAGATACAGCCCGTAAGCGTAAACCTGCTCCGGATCGTCTGGTTTCTGCTGTGCCAGATTGCGCATCAGGGTATCGGCCTGGCTACGTTGCCCGGCCTGCCAGAGATCCTGCGACAGCCGGTAAGTAATCCATACACTCCCGGGATCCAGCGCCAGCCGTTGCCG
Organism: Escherichia sp. MOD1-EC5950; assembly: GCF_002965345.1. Taxonomy (NCBI): domain Bacteria; kingdom Pseudomonadati; phylum Pseudomonadota; class Gammaproteobacteria; order Enterobacterales; family Enterobacteriaceae; genus Escherichia; species Escherichia sp. MOD1-EC5950. Next base: position 531 of record NZ_PTSR01000074.1, on the reverse strand, counting down.
CTGAAGCGCTGCCGCCTGCGCCCATTTGCCCTGATTTTCCAGTGCCTCCGCCTGCTGTGCCAGACGATCGTTTTGCAGGCTGCGTTCGATGTCATCAACGCTGCGCCGCTGGCTGGCCGGGAGCGAGGCAATAAACGCTTCGGCTTTTTCCGGTGACTGCTGGCGATAAATATTCGCCAGTCCGCGCACGGCGTTGGTGTTGCTGCTGTCCATGCGCAGCGTCTGCTGATAATAACGTTCCGCGGCGGGGTAATCTTTGCGCGCCATTGCCACATCACCCAGTCCCAGCACTGCATAGCTGTCGGCGTTATCAACACTGCGCGCCTGCCGGAACAACCGTTCGGCCTGTTCTGGATTATTGGCTTTCAGCGCAGCATCACCCTGCTGGATCGCCAGCCAGTAGCGGTTCACTTTCAACAGGCTGTTCCACTTGTCATTGTTGCTGCTGTGCGGGTCCAGCGCGAGGGCTTTTTCCAGATTCACCACCGCATTCGCGCGATCGCCTTTCTGGGAATACGCCTGGCCCAGCGC
>NZ_PTSR01000073.1:0-2631 GCF_002965345.1 Escherichia sp. MOD1-EC5950 | reverse complement strand
AAAACAGCCATGTGTAACGCTCTGACCGTTACAAAAAGAGAAAGCGCCCCGTTGCCGGAGCGCCTTTGTGAACGAATAGCCTACTGCGCCATATTGCTTACTGTCTACGAGGCAGATTATAGCGTTGTGGTCGCACAGAGTGAAGGCGCTGATCACCGTTACTACAGCACGCCAGAAATGCAGAATATTTTGCTGCAAAATGTCGTTGGTCACGCTGTCCGGAAAGCAAAAAATTTTGCTGGTGGCGCGACTGATGCGATTTTGTCAGGTCGCAAGGTGATGATCAATCTGATGTCTAATTTCGTTCTGGATAAAACAAAGGCGACCGCAGAGGGCCACCAGTGGGAAAGCTACACACTTGAACACATCGCCAACAATGCCAGATTTGCGGCTGGTGGGCAATGTGATCAGTGTGCTGGCTTGCTGGTGGGCTATTCCTGCTCTTTAACATTGCCATGCCGCGATGTTTTCCAGGTATGCGACCCCATTTTTGTGCGCCTGTACTCTTTAAGGAATTTCTCAAGGATAAACGCACAGGGCGCGAATCTGTCTGACTCATATTCGTACGCTATCTTTCTGCGCTGTCTTTTCCGTGCCGGTGATGGTGTATTGGTCGATTCTTTGTTGGTCATTCTGTGTACCTGTAAAGCAATGCGCCGGAGTTCCTCACACCACGGCGATGATAGTTATTATTCTGATTCTTTGGCCTTGCGGCGCTGGAGTTCTTCACGTGCGACGGTGACGAGCTGCCCGATCTCCTCGACAGCTTTGACTCCGATTTTTTCCACCTGCGCCAGTGCATTGAGCGAAGAAACCAGGGGATTTTCTCCGCTTCCTTCTGCCTGGCGGCGGGCGATCTCACCACGCATGGCGGTTACTATGAATCCGGCGTTGCTTTCGCCGTCCAGTTTTACGGATTCCATGCCTTCAAAAGCATCATGTGGGATACGAATTGAAATCTGTTTTGATTTGTCGTTGATAGTGTTTTTTGCCATGTGCATTCTCCTAAACAAAAGATGTGATTCAGTATACACAAAAAAGAATCACAAAAAATACTTGACCTGTGATTCAGTTAAATTTAATTTAAATCACACCTCAGTAAGAGGATATAAACGACAACGCCCCGAACTGTTTGCGGCAGTAGCGGGGCGTCTAACCAAACCGTTAAATGAGGTAACGATTATGGCTGGGGCACAGCATACCCAAACTCACCCTAAATTTATATACACCTTCCTGGCGGTGCACCGTGATTGCATGGCTGACGGTAAAAACACTGTTCATGTAGCCGCCGATACGCTGGTTGATGCCTGCGAGATGCTCAATGACATGGGCTATATCTCGGCAACATGGAAAGGGCGTGAAGAAAACACGTTGTTTATTCAGAAATGCGAAAACAATTTTATCTGGCGTTTTATCGCCCTGAGTACGGCACAACCGCGCGTGATTCACATCGAGGCCACCAGCGAACAGGAAGCACGCCAGCAATCTCCTGATGGCTGCGTGATGGTATTCGCTGCCCGTATTCGCCAGGAGGTGGAGCATGTGTAATGCAACATGGCCTGATGCAGCGGTAGACGCTATCAAAACGCTGATGGATTCACTTATTGAGATTTCTGCTATCGCTGGTGTGGCGCATAAACACGCAGCCAGAGAATCAGAATGCATCTCCCATTATTTAGCATTTGTGCAGCTGAAAGCCGATCAGGCACTGGATAAGGCCGGAAAAATTATCATGGCTGATGTACAGGAGGTGCACCATGCATAACCTGTCAATTTCTGACCTTAACAGCATTCAGTTTGACGAGATATTTTCCGGGCAGCTACTGGTTAACGTGGAGAATGGACGCGTGGTAAGTAATTATCACCTGCCGGATGGTGCAATTGCCGGAAGCGTTGAAGCATTGCTGGAACTGGCGGAACGTGCGCGACTGATTAAGCCGTCAACGTGCCATCACGATGATGATCTGCATTTTACCGGGTGTATGGTGAGTCACTACGAAAACGGCGTTGAAGTATCCTGCGAACGTCTGCGTGATGATTGCTGTTTCGGCACACTGCCGGAATTTATCGAATTGCTGACCAGTTGCGGTTATCAGGTCATTCAGGGGGGTAAACATGCGTGATGATCGTTTTAATTCCCTGAAACAGGAGTTTGATGGCGCACCGGAAGATACATCGGGCGCATTGTTGAGCATTGCTGACATGATGAAAGCTGCATATTTTCTTATCAATACCAGGGGCTACAAGTCAGAGGGTGAAATGATTCTTAGTATTGCGTCGGACTATGCTGAATATGTGGCAGAGACGCGTTACAGAAGAAAATCTCTGGAGGATGTAAGCCATGCATAATCATGAAGCGCATGTACCCGTAGTGCTTAATGTGCCAGATGATTTCACCGGACGCGTGCTGGTTTACCTTGATAAAGAAAAAGTGAAATCACAATGCCGACTGAAAAGTAATGAGATTGTGGGTTCTCCTGAATTTTTTTCTGAACTCTGTATTCGTGCAGAAATAAAACCGGAACTGCTGACAGGAAAATAAAACCATGAAAAGGAAAAATTCTGGCTTTACTGCCAGCGGTCTCTCTCGGCCTGAAATCAGACACGGAGATATTTACCGCGACACCAGAC
>NZ_PTSR01000072.1:0-2732 GCF_002965345.1 Escherichia sp. MOD1-EC5950 | reverse complement strand
CGTAATGTTCCGGTGACCTCATCTTCACAGAAATTTTCACGCCATTAGCATTCCGGTATTCGTATAACTTCCTTCTGTGGAGAGAAAACAATGCCCAGGATGCGATGGACGCTTGATCAGAAAAAACATCACGTTGCTGCATGGCGCGCCAGCGGCCTTACCCGTGAACAGTACTGTGAACTTTACGACATTCCGTTTAAATCCCTGCGCCAGTGGCCGCAGGATGTCGCAAAAGCAGAAAAGCGGGCCAGAGCACCAGAAATTATTCCTGTTTCTGTGTCTGGTGCCCCCGGTATGGATGATGGCAGACCATTGTCAGATGACCCTGTCACGCTCTTCCTGCCCGGGGGGATCCGGATGTGCTGCCAGCCTTCTCAGTTAACCGATGTTTTCCGGGCTCTTCGCCATGCTGACACCTGATAACGTATTCCTGGTCGTCACTCCTGTCGATATGCGCCGGGGTATCGATACCCTGACACAGTACGTCCAGAACGAACTTAACGCTGCATGGCATGACGGTGCAGCTTTTGTCTTCACCAATAAAGCACGCTCCCGCATAAAAGTTCTCCGGTGGGACAAACATGGCGTATGGCTGTGTACCCGACGACTGCACCGGGGAACCTTCCGCTGGCCCCGGAAAGGTGATGCCACATGGCATCTCACACCGGATGAGTTTCACTGGCTGGTCTGTGGAGTTGACTGGCAGCAGGTGAATGGCCATGACCTGGCAAAATGGGTGTACCAGGAAGAACCTGCAGATGCTCAGAGCAATGCAATAACTCAATGAAATATAATGAATATCCATGCGTGATGTCATATAATCCACCGCATGGATATCTCGCTTCTCAGTACCACCAGTGACCCTGAACAGCTTCGCGCTCTGGCAATTGCCATGGTGCAAAAAGTCATGGCTGAGAATGCAGAACTTCAGAACCGTATCCGCATCCTGGAAGAGCAGATGAAGCTCGCACGCCAGCAGCGTTTTGGTAAAAAATGCGAATCACTGGCCGGGATGCAGCGTTCCCTGTTCGAAGAGGATGTTGACGCGGATATCGCAGAAATCTCGGCGTATCTGGACAGACTGCTTCCTCAGACCGGGGACGAAGAAAAAACAACAACACGTCCTGTTCGTAAAGCTTTACCCTCACATCTTCCCCGGGTTGAAAAGGTTATCCCGGCAGCAGAAGAACGTTGCCCGGAATGTAATGAATCCCTGCACTTCATTCGCAATGAAGTCAGCGAGAAAATGGAATATATCCCCGCACAGGTTGTGGTCAATCGCTATATCCGTCCGCAGTACAGCTGTCCCTGCTGTGAGAAAGTGTTCAGCGGAAAAATGCCGGCACATATCCTTCCGAAAAGTGCTGTTGAGCCATCGGTCGTCGCACAGGTTGTCATCAGCAAATATACCGACCATCTTCCCCTGTATCGCCAGCAGCATATCTTCTCCCGAATGGGGGTGGAGGTTCCCGTCAGTACAATGGCGGATATGGTTGGTGTCGCCGGAGCTGCACTGGCACCGCTGGCAAAATTGTTACGCCATGAGCTTCTGACACGGGATGTTATTCATGCTGATGAAACGTCCCTGAGGCTCCTTGATACCCGGAAAGGCGGTAAGTCCTGCTCCGGCTGGCTGTGGGCTTACGTCAGCGGAGAAAGAAGCGGCCCGCCGGTCGTCTGTTTTGACTCGCAGACCGGACGGGCCCTCAGATATCCTGAGGCCTGGCTGCAGGGCTGGCGTGGTGGCACGCTGGTGAGTGACGGATACAGCGTGTACAAATCTCTGGCGGATAATCACCCCGGTATCACATCCGCCTGTTGCTGGAGCCACGCAAGACGCGGCTTCGCAAATCTGTATAAGGCCAGCAGGGAGCCCCGTGCAGCCATGGCGCTGAGAAAAATCGCCGGCCTTTACCGCATTGAGAAACTCATCCGCGACCGACCTGTGGAAAAAATACGGCAGTGGCGACAACGGTATTCCCGGCCGATAGTGAACGACCTGTTTGCCTGGCTTGAAGAGCAGGAGCCGTGTTGTCCGCCTGAGGGCCCATTAAATAAGGCGATTAACTATATTCTGAAGCGGCGCGATGAACTGAGTTGCTTCCTGGGGGACGGAGCTGTGCCCCTGGACAACAATATCTGCGAGCGTGCCATCCGCCCGGTGGTCATGGGGCGGAAAGCATGGTTATTCGCCGGTTCACTGATGGCCGGGAACCGCGCGGCACAGATAATGAGCCTTCTGGAAACGGCAAAACGTAATGGTCTGGAGCCGCATGCCTGGCTGACAGACGTTCTGACGCGTCTACCGGAGTGGCCGGAAGACCGACTGGCAGAGTTGCTGCCCCTTGAGGGATTTACCTTCTCCGGGTGAGTGATACCTGCCATCAGGTGTTCGTGCAGCGGGCCATAACCCGCAGTCGGGAGTTGAACGCCTGACGACAGGAAATGAGCCAGAGCAGCGACCACGCGGGCTGACAGTGAGTCAGAACCTGAATCAGCCTGGAGCCATTCCCGGGGAAGGACTTCATTTACCTGCCACCAATACCCGTGTCAGTACTTCACGACCTGACGCATTTACCCGACTCAGTACTTCAGAGCCCGCCGCCGGTACCTGCCCGGCGCTCGCCCCTGTGCAACAAAATAAATCAACCATCGTCAGACGGTGATCAATCGTATGCGCTGCCAGTGGCTCGCCTGAAAAATGCGTCAATATGAGTTCGCCGGAACGATAC
>NZ_PTSR01000071.1:0-2820 GCF_002965345.1 Escherichia sp. MOD1-EC5950 | reverse complement strand
GCGGAACAGCCGTACACGCCGGTGGCGGCTGTCACGGGGCGCGGGGAAAGCCGGAAAATCTGGTATTACCACACGGACGTGACGGGCACGGTGCAGGAGGTGAGCGCAGCGGACGGAACGCTGGTGTGGGCGGGCTACCAGGCGGGGTTTGGTGAAAACCGGGGCGACATCAGCAACAGCGGGGCGTACTTTGAACAGCCGCTGCGACTGCCGGGGCAGTACTTTGACGAAGAAACGGGACTGCATTACAATCTGTTCAGATATTATGCGCCGGAGTGCGGAAGGTTTATCAGCCAGGACCCGATTTCGATCCGTGGGGGACTGAATCTTTATAGGTATGCACCTAATCCGATTAGCTGGATTGATCCGTTAGGATTAAATAAAAATAGTAATGATGCTATTGGTGATTGGGTGCTTTATGATGTAATTGACCCAGATGCCGGTCGTGCAAAAGTAGGGATTGGGAAGGCCGAGGATGTGATGCCTACCAGAAATAATGCCAATAGACGTGCTGAAACTAGTGCAAGAAAAGTTAGAAAAGATTCTAAGTTTAAAAATGCTCAAGCGACTGTGGTTAGTACCCATGAAGGTATTACTAAGGGAGAAATGAAGGAGATTGAAGCTAAGAGGGTTCGGGATTTGAGAACGCAGGGGTATGAATTACCTCATAATAGAGAAAATGATAAACGCTATATCCCCGAAAAGAACAGTGGGGGAGCTGATTGCTAAGTTTTTCGAGAGGTGATTTGATGGATGAAAAAATCAGAGTTTTAATATCTAACGAAGTTCCACGTATTGATGACCATATTGATATGCATTCTATATTTATAGAGCTAAACGCTTATGTTAAGTCTCTTGAGCCTAATATCAATCTTCAGGATTTAGGTGATTGGCGGCTTTTAATTAATGTACTTGCTCAGAGAACAGATGCAATCGGTATTGCAAAACGTGTCGTACGATTCCCTTCGGACAAAGAATATGTGGTCTATATGTCAACGCCTATTCCTGATGATGAACAGGTAAGTTATGGGATTTCTAATGTAAAAGAGGCATTTTTTAAAGAAAGTAACGAAAAATATTCAAATATTATTGAACCTGATTTCGATAAATACAATGATTTATTTACTTATATGTTAGAAACCAGTAAGAAAACAATTGATTGGATTCTTACACGAGGTGTTTCCTGTAACAGAATAAAAATAAAATTATCAGAAGATAGAAAATATAAATATTAGTGAATCTTCGTTTCTTTTTCCCGGATCTCCGCCAGTACTGACAGGTGAAAATCCGGGATAACTGATCTTACGGTTGAATAAGATCGTCAATAAACACCGCACCGTCAACGGTACGCAACCAGCGTGGCGCTTTCAGTTTTGCCGCAAAGAGCCAGACCAGTTCACAAAGCAGCCCCGTCAGGGGGGGCCCAGGGAAAGATCACGTAACGCTGCTTTTTTGCACTAAATAATTCGCATTTTATGTTCAATAATTGAGATATTCCTTATTACCTAAAGCTGTTTTTCATTGCTTATACATGATCAAATACTCCTTACATAATTAAGGAGAACAAAATGGAACTCAAAAAAATGATGGAACATATTTCTATTATCCCCGATTACAGACAAGCCTGGCAAAGTGGAACATAAATTGTCAGATATTCTACTATTAACTATTTGTGCCGTTATTTCTGGTGCAGAAGATTGGGAAGATATAGAGGATTTCGGGGAAACACATCTCGATTTTTTGAAGCAATATGGTGATTTTGAAAATGGTATTCCTGTTCACGATACTATTGCCAGAGTTGTATCCTGTATCAGTCCTGCAAAATTTCATGAGTGCTTTATTAACTGGATGCGTGACTGCCATTCCTCAGATGATAAAGACGTCATTGCAATTGATGGAAAAACGCTCCGGCACTCTTATGACAAGAGTCGCCGCAAGGGAGCGATTCATGTTATTAGTGCGTTCTCAACAATACACAGTCTGGTCATCGGACAGATCAAGACGGATGAGAAATCTAATGAGATCACAGCTATCCCTGAACTTCTTAACATGTTGGATATTAAAGGAAAAATTATCACAACTGATGCGATGGGGTGCCAGAAAGATATTGCAGAGAAGATACAAAAACAGGGAGGTGATTATTTATTCGCTGTAAAAGGAAACCAGGGGCGGCTTAATAAAGCCTTTGAGGAAAAATTTCCGCTGAAAGAATTAAATAATCCAGAGCATGACAGTTACGCAATTAGTGAAAAGAGTCACGGCAGAGAAGAAATCCGCCTTCATATTGTTTGCGATGTCCCTGATGAACTTATTGATTTCACGTTTGAATGGAAAGGGCTGAAGAAATTATGCGTGGCAGTCTCCTTTCGGTCAATAATAGCAGAACAAAAGAAAGAGCCCGAAATGATAGTCAGATATTATATCAGTTCTGCTGATTTAACCGCAGAGAAGTTCGCCACAGCGATCCGAAATCACTGGCACGTGGAGAATAAGCTGCACTGGCGTCTGGACGTGGTAATGAATGAAGACGACTGCAAAATAAGAAGAGGAAATGCAGCAGAATTATTTTCAGGGATACGGCACATCGCTATTAATATTTTGACGAATGATAAGGTATTCAAGGCAGGGTTAAGACGTAAGATGAGAAAAGCAGCTATGGACAGAAACTATCTGGCGTCAGTCCTTGCGGGGAGCGGACTTTCGTAATCTTGCCCTGCTCACCCCCACGGAAGAAGGTGAGCGTCTGCACCACATGCAGGCGGACAGGGTGCGCTTCGCGTATGACCGCAGCGGGTGGCTGACGGCAGAGCACAGCGTACA
>NZ_PTSR01000070.1:0-2959 GCF_002965345.1 Escherichia sp. MOD1-EC5950 | reverse complement strand
TATCACCGGTCGTTCGCCAGCATTTAACGTTTCGACAGCGCTATCCAGCATAGTGTTGACCAGTTCAGCATCGGGGCATGTACTGAGAGACCAGCTCACAACTTTTCCATCGAAGCAGTCCACCACCGGTAATAGCCAGACCTTTCCTGCAGGAAGCTGGAACTCCGTGATATCTGTCAGCCATTTCTGATATGAAAGTGAATAAGAAATAATAAAGTTCCGGCTTCTGAACTTGCTGCCGTCATGAAGCAGATTAAAGAATTCCAGCGCCTGCTCGGCAAGTGTCAGCGGTTACTGAAGGTAGATCCGCTGAAGTACGTGCTGTGCGGGAGTCAGATGCGGTTTACGGGGCTGAAGAGGGGGGACCGTCTGGCAGAGCTGGTTATGATGCATGAGCCGCTGGTCCGAATGCGGTGGCATGGCTGAGAGTCGCAGAGGGGAAGTTGCGTCTATTTTCAGAAAAATGGAGCAAAAAAGCGTCACTGTTATCAGGTATCAATCAATAACCCCCTTTTAATTGTCAGTGCTGCATTCATGGCTCGCAGCCAGTGTTGAATAACCATTCGTTTTTTTTGGGAGGGGTATCTTTTGGGGATTTAAATTCCTATCGTTCAATTAATATTATGCCATCTTCAATAATGTGGAAACAGCCTAAAATCAGATAATTATCGGCATTTACAAGTTGACATTGTCTCCGTTATTTTATAATGATGTTGTTGTTTTAATGTTATTTGCAATATAAAACAGGTGATTTTTTAGTTAAATAGTGAGGTACAAATGATTGGGCGTGTCCAATATAATGGAAGTCTTGGTTCCATACGTTTACATCAGCACACACAAAGCTCTGGCGAAGCCGGTTATTCGGGAAACAGAATAATAAGGAGAGTCAATAGCATGCCGAATATTTTTCATCGTTCAGGCATCACTAATTCTCAAAAGAAAATTGCTGACGCCAGAAGAATAGAGAAACGCTCTGTAAATCAACAAACAAGCACAAAGCAACCTTATAAATATGTCTTAGGGCCTGCAAAAAACCAACCTTCTGTCTGGGGGCCTGCAAAAAAACAATCTTTGCCCTCTTTATCTTATTTATCAGGGCGGAGCATTAAAGAGCAATTCTCTTCTAAGCGAGGAGACCTTGTGTATGGACTTGGGCTAGAGAGGTTTAAACTATTACAGAGAATATATCCCAGCGATCAACTTAAAGATACGCACATTCAATGTATTGACAGTATGAATGAGGCGAAAAGAGACTGTGCCTGGCATGCAGTATATAAAGGCTCAGCCAATGATGAGTACACTCAACTTCGTAAAAATCATGAGTCTTTTGAAGATATTGATGCATATATCCATACCATGCGTCAACAAGACGCTATCGGTGAAAAAGATCAAAAGTTCAATACCAGAAAAAGATTTGAAGATTTTTATAAGTTGGAAAAAAAACTAACTGGTGCAAGAGAAAAACTTGATGATGATTCTCTGCGTCTACTTTCCAAGGAATTTTATAATATAATTAAAAGAAGTTGTAAGGCTGGGATTATGGCCGTCACACTTGATAGTAGCAAGTATCATATACATTTTTCGCTGGATGGAATTGATATGAATAGTGTTGTTACTAAAAATAGTTCTTATTCACCAATAAACATGCCTTCTTATACGGGAGTGGAGTTACGCTGTGCTTATAGATTAAGAGAACAGTTAAAAGGTAAATTACATTTTTATGAAAATGGAGTTGAAGTTTCTGCTCCTTGGGAGAGAGAGCCAGAACTATGGCGAAAATATACTCCAAAGAGTTCTTAAAAGCCTCATCATTTAATTGTACCAGTCGCGACTTGATCTGACACATAACCTTGAAAGATTGAGAGTTACCGCTTTTGATATGGATGTCGAATCCTTATACAAAACCCGAGGTAACTCTCATGCTTCATATGAGGTAGCCTGAGTTTAACGTAATAACGCCGGTGTCATGGTGGTGTCTGCTATTGCCTGTACACCTCAGTCGGAGATCGGACTGTATCCACTGCACTTCCGCTTTTACCCCGCAGTGCAATCTGCTATCTCAGAACCTGACGCCCTGTTCTTTTTCGATATAATCGCTAATAGATGTTAATATACTTTTATTTTTTGTTATCGGATTGTGGCTTTCGTAGTTATCAACAAAAAACCTTTTGCCAATTTGATTTAATTTAAACTTGGGATTTATTTTTTCATTAACCCAATCATTTTTTGAATTTACATTTATTATATTATTGCATTTATAGTCACTCTGTAGTTTCTTTACTGTTCTGTTGGTTAAACCTAAAGCATTAAAATTAACCACTTTCATGCCAGTTTTAACTCCAGCATATGTTGCAAATACGCCCCCCATTGAATGACCAACAAGTGTTGTATTAGATTTATTTTTAAAAGAAGATATTATAAAAAGAGCATCCTCCATTTCCTTTTTCCCAAACCCCATCATGTTTTTTGATATAAAATGAAGATCACGCAATGAATCAACCCCATAAAATACAACAAGACGTTGATTTGTGAAATCAAAAACTTTTGCTTTGACTGCTCCCATCTCGATATATGGAGTGTTGCCATCATATTTAATATATTTATGTAACCTTTCTGGATATAAGCGAATATCCAGTGGCTTTAAAAAATTATCAACATCGTCAGCCAGCACTCGCATTGATAGATAAACGCCTGAAGCCGTTTTACCATCTATTTCTGATTGTTTTTCCTGAGCAATACGATGCCTTGAAACTTTTACGACCCGGCCTCCAAGTTGGCCTGTTTCTCTGACATCTTGTATATTTTGGCTGGAATTTAGAATATTATTCTGTCCTATTTTCCCAATCATACATTCCTTCCTGTTAGCTCCTATTTTCTGTGTCAGCGCCAGTGATATAAGACGGTAATTCACCATTTGGATTGTCCGCTCCACCCAACATGTTGTTTCCTTAAGGTTCTC